>JAGQME010000038.1 GCA_020428795.1 Candidatus Kaiserbacteria bacterium | reverse complement strand
CCCAAGGGTAGAGGAAATCGGGAACCAAGTTAGATATGTCACATCGAGTCTAACAGGCACTTAATCTGCCAGTTCCAGGAATCCGCCCTAGGACAAGGGGGCGGATTCGGAACCAAGTTCGCAATATGCCCTTCGGGCATTTGCTCACTTGACATAATTAAAAAATGGTGTATTATGGCGCCATCTAAATTATAAACATATGAGAGTCGCCACTTCATTAGATGAACTATACACGCAATTAAAAGGCCGGAAATTACCTTTTTTTGTGGCTTTTTTCGTGGTTGTTATCCTTTCTTACGCCTTTTTATACGCCATAGATTTTGTGCCAGAGCCAATCAAGAAAGAGCAACCAAATTCAAGTGTTTCATCAACTGTGGTGACAGAAGAGGTTAAAATTGATGAAGAAAACGAGGTTTTTGTGGCTCATCCACTGCCTAATAAAATTATTTTTGATTCTCTTGATAATAAGGAAGTGCTGGTTCTAAACCCCCAGTCACGGGCCATCGTTGATTTAGACGAGGCTTTACTTAACGGTGCTGTTCGCCATCCTGACTCGGCTAACTTTCAAGACATTGGTAACATTTTTATCCTAGCTCATTCTAGTTATTTGCCGAATGTGCTTAATAAGAATTTCCAAGCCTTTAATGGTATACAAAATCTGGTATGGGGTGATCGGATCAGGCTTCAGTCTGAGGATGTTGAATACATTTATCGAGTTGAGAATACTTTTAAGGCCTCAGCTAATGATATTTTAGTGCCTTTTACTCCGGGGGAGGCTAGATTAACTCTGGCTACATGTAATAGTTTCGGTTCCAAAGATGATCGTTTTGTGGTTGAGGCGGTCTTAATTGGTACTAGAAATATATAAGGGAAAAAGAAATCGGGAACCAAGTTCGCAATATACCCTTCGGGTGTTTGCTGCGGAGTATAAAGTAAAAACAGGCTCTGTCTGGTTTATCACCTATACCAAAGGTTTGACTGTGAGTTCCTA
>JAGQME010000037.1 GCA_020428795.1 Candidatus Kaiserbacteria bacterium | reverse complement strand
GTAAAATTCTTCCACTTAATAAGTTCTGAGGCGACCTTGGTGATTGACGACGTAGCCATGTATGTCACTGGTACCGGCACTCCATCTGAAACCAATGTTCCAATTGTAGAATTTGTTTCGCCGAAAGCCGGTGATGTCTTGTCCGGAGTGGTAACACTAACCGCTTCAAGTACCGATGATACAGCGGTAGCGGGTGTGTACTTTGCAGTAAATGGTAATCCGGAAGGTCCGGAAGACACTACTTCTCCATATCAGACCAATTGGGATACAACTTTGGTACCTGATGGGCAGTACGTATTAAAAGCCACCACTCATGATGTCTACGGAAACAATGACAAAGTGGAGATTTTGGTAACAGTAGATAATTCTAACGCCACTACCACTCCACCAAACGGCACAACCACCAACCTAATCCTTAATCCAGACTTTGAAATCAATGGTACCGGTGGTAATCCAGCCAACTGGAAGAAGGGTGGTTGGGGAACCAACAACCGAGTTCTGACTTACCCAACCGCCGGTCAGACTGGTCAAGGAGCCAAGGTAGCTATCACCAGCTTCACCAATGGTGATGCTAAGTGGTACTTTGACGAAGTAGATGTTGAACCAAACAAAGAGTACACAATCGGTGATTCATATAAATCAAATATCTCATCTGAGGCCCTGCTTCGATACACTCTAGTCGGTGGTGGTACTCAATACTTCTTCTTAGAAGACCTACCATCATCTAATAATGCTTGGACTACTTTCTCTAAGAAGTTCACAACTCCGGCTAATGTTGAGTCAGTGACTCTCTTCCACACCATCGCTGGAGTGGGTGAGATGACCGTCGATAACTACCTATTGACCGATGGTACTATAGCGACCACCACTCCAGATACGACTGATCCGGTGGTAGCAGTTACCACACCAAATGAAGGGTCTACCATCAATGGTACTGTAAACGTAACTGTTAATGCTACCGATAACATCGCCGTAGCTGGTGTCCAACTTATGATAGACGGTGCTCTGTTTGGTAACGTTGATACTACCGCTCCATATACTTTTGTCTTAGATACTACCGCTCTTAGTAACGGTGCTCATACCATCGGAGCTAGAGCTACTGATACAGCTGCGAACACCAAAGACGCTGTGTTGGTAAACGTGGTGGTAGAAAATTCAACCACCACTCCACCAACCGGTAACAATCTAATCATCAACGGTGATTTTGAGACTGATGATGGGACCGGTAATCCAGCCAACTGGAAGAAGGGTGGTTGGGGAACTAATAATCGAAACTTCTCTTATATAAGTGAGATTGGTGGTTCACACGCCTTTGTGTCCATCACTGGTTATGTTGGTGGTGACGCTAAGTGGTACTTTGATGACGTTAGTGTCTTGCCAAATACAGAGTACACAATTAGTGACGAGTACAACTCAAACATTCCATCTGAGGCCCTGCTTCGATATACCCTAACTGGTGGCACTACTCAGTATGTATTCCTAGAATCATTGCCGGCCACTGGGGGAACTTGGAACACCTTCTCTAAGAAGTTCACTACTCCGGCTAATGTTGAGTCAGTGACAATGTTCCATATTATTTCTGCCA
>JAGQME010000036.1 GCA_020428795.1 Candidatus Kaiserbacteria bacterium | reverse complement strand
CCATCATGACCAAGCAAAGACAGAGCATGTTGTCGACTACCTACAAAAAACCAAGCCAGAATAAAAGTCACTAGCAGTAAACTGGTATAAGTTAATGAAAATTGATTGGCAACTGCCAAATTAAAAACATAAACTACAGACGAAAAGCTGACAAAAATATATGTCCAGTTAACGATAACGTTGAACATCCAATGAAAAAAGGCTGGTTCCCGAGACTCTAAGTGATCATCCTTCATAGGGGGATACTAACTACTTACAATAAAGATATTATATAATGTTTTTTAAAAAGTTATAGGTCTGTCATGTAACAACCAACTGACTGGATAATCAGATGAACTAACTGAGCACACTTAGGTCGACTTGATGTACTTATTGTTTAGACTAATTGAAGTGTAACCAAGTCCAATGAAGACGAAACCAAGAAATACTAGCGATAGTGGCCAGCCAATAGAATCAGCGAAGTGCTCACCAGTAATGTAAGAAACGTGGATAATCAGAAACACTGTACTCATAATCAAGATGATTCGACTCTTTAGGTAGACTGACAAAAATAGACAACCAAAGAGTACTAGGAAATAAAGGACTTCCCAAAAACCAGAATCGAGTACCCGAGAAAAACCAGCTCCCAAAAAACCGGTGATGCCAAAGAAATTTAAAGCTCCGATTAACCGATTATTCCATCCATCTTTAAATGACTCCGCTAGTAGTAGATAACTGACGCCAAGCATCATCGTTAGATAGAGATATAGATTACCAGCGAACAGCGAACTAGAATCAACAACAGCATAAAGGACCAGATAACAAGTTGTGGTGGCATTGAGGATGGCGAAGAAAGTGAGAACGGCATTTTTGTGCATTCTGTTTAGGATCACATAAAACACAAAAATACTGAAGAAGGTCATAGCAACGACCCATGGTTCGTCCAGACTAGCCCCAGCCTCATCAAGTAGCACAAGTGATCCACCCGGAATCAACATCCCACCCAAAAAATGAAAGACCGTACCTAAATTAGTCTGGGGTTGTTGATTAAGTAACACCGAACCTAGTCCTGCAAATAACAAACCGAGACCAAGGGTAACGATGACATGAGCCAACGCACCCATATCGTCCCACATTTGCCCAACAAAGATAACAATACCCACCACGACAATCGCTGCTCCCAAAATGTACAACATTTTGGTCACCGAAAAATGAGACGAATCTTCACTTGGTGAGGCTGTGGCCGGCAAGGTTATAGTTTGACTTAAACCAAGTCTTGCCATTAGCTCTTCTTGACCAATTTCACCATTAGCAACTTTTAGTTTAAGCTCCTCGATTAATTCATTGGTTTGCATACATAATTTATTTAGTTTCGTCCTGGTAAGACCCAACCAATAAACTCCACATCGTCTCGATAATAGCGCCCATTTTCAATCAAGTTCACTTTAGTTTTACTACTACCTTTAGTTAAGTAATAGCCGTAGGACGAACCGCCACCAAAAAAGATAAAATCTCCACTATAACTATAATCACTAGAGACAGACACCCCATCTGGTGAAGTAATCAGTGGATCTAGTGTGAGCCCCTCTGCTTCGGCTAGAGTTATTTCCCGACTAACATTCTTCTCAGTATCA
>JAGQME010000035.1 GCA_020428795.1 Candidatus Kaiserbacteria bacterium | reverse complement strand
TGGTTTATCACCTATACCAAAGGTTTGACTGCGAGTTCCTAATTTTCCCAAGGGGAGAAAAAATTAGGAACCAAGTTCGCAATATACCCTTCGGGTGTTTGCTCACTTGACAAAATGATTTAGATATGCTATCATGATAGAAATAAGTAGTGTTTTAGGCACTAGTTCTGCTAACGTAAAGTACGTCTCGCTCGTCACAAAATTTATTGAGACTCTTTTAAACAGAGGTGTTTTTATGGCATTTGATATTCTTGCGTACAGGTGTAGGTGGGAATATTTAGAGGTTAATAAAATCACTAACAAATTATTTATGATCAATATCACACAAATTAAAACTTCTGTTTTTGTGCTAATGGTTTTGGCTATGAGTTCGATTACCTTTACTCCGGTCGAAGCTTGGAACTGTGATTCATTAGTTGCTACTCCAAGTAAAGTGGCTCCTGGTGAAGAGGTGGTACTAAAATGGAATACTCACGCCACTGATATTTCTTATGTAACAGTCGATAAGATTCCTGGTGAGCAGTTTCCGGTAAATGGATCAGCTAAAGTTTATCCAACCGAGACAACCACTTATACGGCTCATATGCATAAAGATGGTCGTGATGACACTCGTACTTGTTCAACAAAAGTAGTGGTAGAAATTCCACCTACACCAGAATGTACCCTTGATATAGACGAATCATCTTTGCCAGCTGATGGTGGTGATGTTGTTCTAACTTGGACTACCAAAAATGCCGACTCTGTTTCATTCAACCAAGCTATTGGTGAAGTAGATAAAAACGGTTCTCGAACTGAGAACGTAACGGTTAACACCAATTTTATTCTAACTGCTACCGGTCACGGTGAGACGGTTCAGTGTACTAAGCCAGTTGTGTTAGAAAAAAGACCAGCTCCAGAGTGTACGCTAGTAGCAGATAAGACAGAAGTAGCGATTGGCGGTGGTGATGTTGTTCTAACTTGGACTACCAAAAATGCCGACTCTGTTTCATTCAACCAAGCTATTGGTGAAGTAGATAAAAACGGTTCTCGAACTGAAAATGTTGTCACTTCAAAAAATTATGTCCTAACAGCTACGGGAGAAAATGGAACGGTTGAATGTCCGGTTTCGATTACTGTTCCAGATACACCAGACCCATTAACTTGTTCAGATGTAAACTTTAAGGCTTCAGCTTCTAAGGTAAATAAGAATACTGACGTAACATTGTCATGGAATTGGAACAATAAGGTTGATTCAGCTTCGATCGATAATGGGGTTGGTGATGTTTCAAACAATGGTTCAAAAGTAGTGAACGTATCAAAAGCTATTACTTATAACATAACAATCAAGAACGCTGATTCTGAAAAAACCTGTCCAGTGCCGATCACTATCAATACTGGTGGCGGTGGTGGAGGCGGGTCCAGTTCACCAAGGTGTGAATTAGAGATATCTAAGAGCACCATCAAGTTGGGTGAGTCAGTTGACCTAAAATGGGATTCATCAAGAGCGTCTGAGGTTGTTATTACCGATAACTACGGCAAGACTATAGTTGACTCAGGTAAGTATATTGGTGATGAAAAGGAAGAATACTTTGATGGAAAGATAACTCTTACCCCGACCAAAGATACTACTTATAAAATGGTCGCTTCAAGAGGTTCTCGGGATGATGAATGTTCAGTTAAAGTTAAGGTTGGTGATTCTGGTGTGACAGTTAGTCAGATTAGAAATCAGGACCCAATCGTAGCCGGTATTTCATTGACTCAGGTTCCTTACACTGGATTCGAGGCTGGACCGCTACTAACCTTTATCTTCTACACTCTGCTTACCCTTTGGGCTGCCTTCGTGGCTTACCTGTTTGCGATTCGTCGAGATAGTTTTGGCGGGGTACAGTTTGCTGGTAACGGGGAAGTTACTAATGACCTTTACGAAACAAAGAAGGCTGAGGTAGCTGAACAAGCAACAGCCAGATTCGCCTCAGCTACGGCTGCTCCGGCTAAAGTTGAATCAGTAGTGGCTGAAGTACCAACTAATCTACCAGTAGCCACTAACGTAGCGCCAGTAATTGGTTATCAGGCTAGTTACCAAACTCAAGAATTGTCAGAAGATGAACTAGAATTAAACGAACTTGAAAACCGTGCTCATGCTCAAAAAGCTTTGCTTTCTAGTGACGCTATGCGGTACCTTCTAAACACTGAACCGACTCTTGAAGCTCAGGCTTTGAAATTGGACGCTGTTATTCGAGTAGCTAAGGTAACTTTCCCAACAGAAGATGGTTGGATAATCCTAAACCTACCCCGAATGGAAGCTTTGCTTGGTGATATGACTAAGACAGAGGAAGTGTCTATGGTAAGTAACAAAGCGGTTACTACAAGTGGCTCACTAGCAGAAGCGATTGTGACTGGAAATATTGTTGCCGCTTATGAAATGATTTCTAACCGCCCAATGGTAGCTCTAGCCGACGCAGCCTCTGATCTAGACGCTCTCTACCGATCTAGAAAAGGCGGAAATGGTGTTGTCTCTGATCTGCTACACACTGAAACAGCTAAGTTGTCAGACGAGCAAATTGAAGCCATGATTTCGGCTTTGACATCTGCCATTGATGGTACTTACACTGATGAAGCTTCAGCTGTGAAGATGGCCATCATGAAAGCGGTCAAGGTAGTAGCCTAAATTACAAAAAATTAGTCAATTACTTCTAATTGCGAGAGAAGATAATTTTCGCTGGATAGATGTC
>JAGQME010000034.1 GCA_020428795.1 Candidatus Kaiserbacteria bacterium | reverse complement strand
ACGAGCAGAAGGAGGCTGGTGTTTTGGGTTAATCTAAACATAATTAGATTCTAACAAACTATTTTTTAGATGCAAGTAAGAGATTTGATATTGAAACCAGCCATAAATTGTGGTACATTTCGAGCACCAATTGTTAGTGCTTTTGGTTTGGTGTGGGTAGGGCTACACCATTCATAACAAGCAGTCCCGACTGCTATTATTATCTAAGAACATTTTTACTTGAATACCCAAAAACCATACAGATCATACACTCCTAAAACGAGAATAAACAACGCTATTAAAGTGCGTGAATTGAGAGTGATAGATGCTAACGGCGACAATCTAGGTGTGATCTCACTAGAAGAAGCCCTTAAAGCCGCTGAAACGGCTAATCTCGATTTGATAGAAATATCACCGAATGCCAATCCACCGGTAGCCAAGATAATGGATTATGGTCAGTATCGTTACGAGACAAAAAGAAAAGCGAGCGAAGTTAAAGCAAAATCTCACGTCACGGAAACAAAAAGCGTTCAAGTAAAAATCGGTACTGGCGACCACGACCAACTCCTAAAAGCCAAACGAGCCGCTGAATGGCTAAATGAGGGCCACCGAGTAAAAGTAGACCTTTTTTTATGGGGAAGGTATAAGTACATGGATCAGGATTTCCTTAAAGAACGTCTAGACCGATTCCTAAAAATCATTCCAGCCGAATACAAACTGGCTGATGCTGTAAAAAAGAGTCCCAAGGGCTTTACCACCACCATTGAAAGAGTTGGTAAGAGTGTTAAGGGGCCAAAGATAATAGAGGCCGAAAAAAATGCGCCAGAGAAAGGTGATTCCCCGCAAAAAGAAGTGGCCAAATCAAAGAAAAAATCTCTTGATGAATTACTAGAAGAAGGCATGATATAAACCTTTACTTTATTGTTTAGATAAGGTATTGTACTGCCACTTTTTGCTTATAGCTGAATTATTATGAAAACAAACAAGTCATACACAAAACGTCTTAAAGTAACGAAAAACGGTAAAATCGTGGCTCGAAAACAAGGACAAAACCACTTTAACGCTCGACAGACCGGCAACCAAAGACTACGTCGAAAACGAACTCAGTTGTTGAGTCTAAGTAAGCGTATTACCCGTCGTTTTCTACCTGGCAGCGGAGCGTAAACCCATTATCAGTAAATAATTTTCTAATCTTAATATATGGCAAGAGTTAAAGGAGGATTGATGGCTCAAAAGCGTCGTCGTAATATCCTTTCCCAAGTAAAGGGTTATCGCTTCGGTCGCTCGAAGAAGAAGCGACAAGCTAGAGAGGCGATTTACCACGCCCAACTGCATTCATTCGCTCACCGCAAAGATAAAAAGAATGATTTCAGACGTTTGTGGATCTCACGAATTAACGCTGCTCTTAAGGCAGAGGGTATGAAATACAGTCTTTTCATTAAGGCTTTAAATGACAAGGGTATAAAGTTGGATCGTAAAGTATTAGCCACCTTGGCTAAGGACCGACCAGAAGCCTTTGCAAAGGTTATTGAGGCTGTTAAATAAGCAAAGGAACACAAACAACTATTGCGGAATTTAGTTCCGAGTCTACTCATTTACTAGAGCAAATTCTTGGAACAGAGAGTCGAACGCTAACTGAAATCCAATACCAACAAAAGACCGGCGCCAAAGGCGCCGGTCTTTTGTTTTGACTTATCCTAGACTAAATTTTAACCAACTAATGACGGACATACACAATCACCTTCTGGTTTTCATTACTAATTACCACACCTCTCTTGTGAAAGCCCTTATTGTTAGAAATCAATGGTAACTTCCTCGTTGAGAGACGGGGCCACGGCATTCAATCCTAAATAATCCCTTAATCTTTGCACTAAGAAAAGTGAGGACCGCTCTTCACCCATGGTAACAAATATCTGTTTGGCTTTTTCACCACCCTTCTGAACAATCTCCAACAACTGATCACGATCAGCGTGTCCGGAATAACCCCTGATTTTGGCTATTTGCGCCCGAACTTTTATCTCTTCCCCATCAATGTTTACTTTATTAGCCCCATCGGCCAGCTTGCGCCCCAGACTGCCGGCCGACTGATAACCAACCAGTAGAAGTGTGGTATTGGGATCACCCAGATACCGTCTTTCGTGTGAGCGAATCCGACCACCATGACTCATACCACTACCAGCGATAATTATTTTAGCGTCTTTATCCAGACCGATTTCATGCGAGTCTTTACGGGTTCGAGTAAAAGATAATCCCTCAAAATCAAATATATCATCACCAGCTTCGATTTGCTCTTGAACCGCCGTTTTTAGATAGTCGGGGTATTTTCGGTACATTTCGGTAACGGCGATGGCCAAGGGGGAATCTAAATAAACCGGCAAGGGTTTTATTTTTCCTGATTCCACCAAATTATTAATCTCTAGCAACATACCTTGAGTTCGTTCCAATGAAAAAGCTGGAATGATGAGTGTGCCATTTTTTTTCTGAGTCTCTTCGATGTAATGCTGTAACAAATCGGTTCGTTCGGCCACCTCTTCGTGTTTACGATCACCATAAACACTTTCCATTACCAAATATTGATAATCAGTAGGAATAACCGGCGGGTTTAAAAGTGGTTGCGGGACATTACCAATATCACCAGTGAAAACTATCTTTTTATCACCTCGTTTAACATGAACCATACCGGAACCAAGAATGTGTCCCACGTCTGTGTACCAAACAACAATGTCATCAGATAATTTAATCTCCTGATCATAACCAACCCCTCGCCAAAGAGTTAGTGCCATATCAATATCACTTTCTTCATACAACAACTCATCACCGTATTGTTCTTTTTCGTAATTCATTACCTTCAGAGCATCACGAAGCATGATATTAGCGAAATCCTTGGTGGGATTGGTTGAATAAATTACCCCCTTAAAACCGTCTTTGACTAATTTAGGGATTCTACCAATATGATCGGCGTGAGCGTGAGTCACCAAAAGATAATCGATATCAGCTGGATTATAAGGAAAAGGCTCTTTATTGACCGCTTGAGCAAATCGATCACCTTGGACCAAACCACAATCCACCAACAAGGCTACCTCGCCCGTGTCGAGCATAAAGTTGGCCCCGGTCACACTTCCTACCCCACCATAAAAACCTAATACAGACATTGTAATTAATCTAAATCTTTCAATCTTTTAGCTACAGTATAACCCAATAAACTACCCGAGAGACCAAACATAATGTCACTTAGGGTATCAACAACAAAATCATCCTTCATGACGGTGGTAATTAGATACTGAAAAACTTCCCAAGCAATCGCAATCACCAAAACAGCCGTTAATATATTTAACAAACTATAAGAACGATCTTTTAAAATCCCTAATTCCTGTAAGCTGTACAAACCAAAAACAATAATAGCTCCACCAAATAAGTGCATTGGTATATCGAGCCACCAAATCTGCCAATATAGATAAAGTTCTAGAGCAATATAATGCAAAACGGCCAATAAACTGAGTGAGATTATAAAAATGACCGTAATTAATTTAGGCATATTTGTTTAGTGAATATTACCACAAAAAATCGCTCCCGAGGGAGCGATTTTTTGTTGGAACCACGTACGTATGCTCCTCCTGAAATTCAGGTGGGCGCCATATCCGAGTTGGGTCTGAAATTCCTTGCGGATTCTCATATCGTCTCGCGAGATCAAGGTAGCCCTGAGCAATGTTTTAAGCAGAACATACGTTTATATGGTTCCATAAATAATT
>JAGQME010000033.1 GCA_020428795.1 Candidatus Kaiserbacteria bacterium | reverse complement strand
CAAGGGGAGAAAAAATTAGGAACCAAGTTCGCAATATGCCCTTTGGGCATTTGCTCACTTGCAATAACAAATAAAAAATTATGATATAATGAGATCACTAGCTAATAAATAGAAATAAGTATTTTATGACTACTTGGATAATTTTAGGGGTAATTGGAGTTTTGGTGGCGTACGTAATATACGGCTACAACAATTTTGTAAGGTTAACGCAGAGAACCAAAGAAGCTTGGGCCGATATTGATGTTCAACTCAAGCGTCGATACGATCTAATTCCCAATTTAATTGAAACAGTAAAAGGTTATGCGGCACATGAAAGTGGTGTTTTTGCCGAAGTAACAGAAGCCAGAGCCAAGGCAACCCAAATACACGTCGATCCTTCAAACATCACTCCAGAGCAAATTACCGCTATGGCGGGAGCAGAAGGAGCTTTAACCCAATCACTTGGTAAACTATTGGCCGTGGCTGAGGCCTACCCAGACTTAAAAGCCAACCAAAACTTTTCCGAGCTACAGACCGAACTAACTGATACTGAAAATAAGATTCAAGCCGCACGTCGTTTTTATAACGGAAACGCTCGCGATCTAAAAATTTCTCTTCAGTCTTTCCCGTCAAATATCATTGGTAATTTCTTTAAATTCAAAGAAGAAGCCTTCTTTGAATTGGCTGAAGACAGTACCGAGCGAGAGCCGGTGAAAGTAAGTTTCTAAGTCTTAATTTAATGACTATTTTAGACAATGAGTGAACCAATAATAATAAATGGTAGAAAATTAGGTAGATTTAGGGCTGGTTGGCTTCTGTTTAAAGAATCTTGGCGCTTTTTGTCCGCTGATCGGGCGATGATATGGATACCGGCGATTGCAGTAATGGCTAGTGTATTTTTGTTTGGGGTACTGGTGAGCGTCTTTGCTTTAGTAGCGGTGGCCACCGATATGGTTATGGTGCCAGAGGGTGAGGAAGTCGAAGGGGTTTTGGTCTACGCTTTTGTATTTGGTATTTATCTAATCAGTGCTTTTACTTTGGCTTTGTCACAAGCCGGTATTGCTAAGATTGTTTACGCTAGGGTACACGGTGAAAAGCTGGCTTTAAAACAGGGGATCAAGACAGCTTTGGCTCATTGGCCTTCTTTATTGGTTTGGTCGCTTATCACCAGTACGGTTGGTCTGTTCCTTAATATCATCGCTGAACGCTCCAAAATGTTGGGCAAGTTGGTGTCAATGTTTTTGGGGGCTGGTTGGGCGCTTTTGACCTACTTTGTAGTACCAGCCATAGTGATAGATAAATTACCAGCTACCAAAGCCATTTCTCGATCGGGGACCGTTTTTAAAAACACTTGGGGAGAGACATTAGTCAGTAACTTTTCAATTGGCATCATCTTTGCTTTGGCTCACGTGATGGCCTTTTTGGCCATCGGTGGTTTGGTGGTTATGAGTGTGGTGTTGCAGATTCCGGTTTTGGTAGGACCGCTTATTTTGTTGCTTTTGGTCTGGGTAGTAGTGGCTAGTTTGGTACAGTCGGCTATGAACGCTGTCGTTAAAACCTTGCTTTACGTTTTTGCGACCGAGAATACCTCCCCAGAGGATTTTGACTCAGAACTTTTGGAACATATGTTGGGTCGAAATAATTATTTAAGACCTGCCATAAACATCGTGACAGACGGTCCTCAAAACACTTTTATTTCTGGCTGATGTATGTTTAAGGAAGCCCAAGCAAAGGTAGACGAATGGGTACAGGGTTACAAAAAACCCTACTTTGAGCCACTGTCACAGTTTGCCCGTTTGGCCGAGGAGGTTGGGGAAGTTGGTCGGATTTTAAACCATAAATATGGTGACAAGGTTAAAAAGGATGGAGAAGAACCGGACGAACTAGGAGCAGAATTAGCGGATATTTTATTTGCTGTGGTTTGTTCGGCTAATAGTCACAATCTTGACCTTGATATTGAATTTGAGAAAATAATTCAAAAATCAAAAACTCGGGACGTTAATCGTTTTGATAAAAAATAAAAAAGTATGAGTAAAGTCTACTATAACAAATTAGTTCGTGACCATATAAAAGCTAAGATTGAGAGTAAAGGTGAGGCTTGCGAGGTACGAGTGATCACTGACGATCATGAGTACGAACAAGAATTACAGAAAAAGGTCATTGAAGAGGCTACCGCCTTAGCCCACGCCAGAAACAGAGAAGATTTTTTGTCTGAGTACGCTGATTTGATGGTCGTTCTCGACGCTCTTACCGCCAATCTGGAGTTATCAGAAGCCGATATTAAGACGGCTATGTCAGAAAATATTGAAAGAAAAGGTTTTTACAAAAATCGACATTTCTTACACTGGTCTGATGATTCTGGTTATAAAAGTAATGAAACTCCGCAAGGTGTTTCCTAAATAACCTGATCATAATTTCTATGAAAAAATTATTAACCACCGCAATATTCTCACTTAGTTTTTTCTATCTAGCACCGACTGTTCACGCCGAAGTGATCGAGAGTTTTAACGCTTCGTATGAAGTGCTTGAAAACGGTGAGGTCTTGGTAGAGGAGGTAATAAAATACGATTTTGGTAATGTCGATCGACACGGCATTTTTAGGAACCTTAAGAATCTTCATTCTCAGCCAGCTTCTAATTGGTTTATGAGGCGTTTTGTAGATATCGAAGTGATTGAGATTTTACAAGATGGTAAGAAAGCACAGGCGGTTGTTCGCCCAATTACCGATGGGCTTGAAATTAAAATCGGTGACGGCGATAAGGTGATTAGTGGTGTTCATCAGTATGAGATCAAATACCTTTTACGGGGTGCTCTTTCTTACGGAAGTGAGGGGGCAGAATTGTATTGGAACGTGACTGGAAATGGCTGGAATGTGCCAATTGAGACTACAACTGTTAACATTTTTTCACAGAAAGCCGGTCTTTTGGCAGAAAAACAAGCCTGTTACGAGGGAGTTTGGGGAGCTAGCACCCCTTGTTTTGGGATAAGTACCACCACTACTTTGACCACTTTCACTGCCGGCTCCTTAAGACCGCACGAAGGTCTGACCGTGGCTCAAGAAGTAGACAAAAATTTAGTCGAAGAACTCATTATTGAGAGGCCGAATATAATGTGGATGCTCTGGTTGGTTGGTCTGTTTTGGTTGATCGGAATGATAGTCTGGGCGTTTAGATTTCATCGTCAAAATAAGACCAATCGGCCGGTTATCGCTATATACGAGCCTTATGAAAACTTTTTACCGATGTATACGGGCCTGTTATACGATTATCGGTTAGATCCTAAAGATATTACTGCCGGTATTGTCTATTTGGCTGAACAGGGCTTCATTAAAATAACCAAGACTGAGAAAAAGGTGGTTTGGTTATTCAATACGACAGATTACGAGATTGAGCTTAAGAGACCACTGTCTGATATTCCCACTAAATTTCTGCAAAAAGTTTTTGGACTACTCTTTAAGTCTGGTGATGGGGTTGGTACTGTCGTATTGTTATCCAAATTAGCCAAAAACCAAGCGTCTAACAGCAAGTTAGTCATGTCGCTAAAGTTATCACTTAAGAAAGACCTCGAAGCCAATGGTTTTTTGGAATCAAAATACGGCCCCAGTGCCAAAGTAGTAGCTCGGACTTTCCTGATAATTTTTGTACCTCTGCTGGTGATTTTTGGTTTATTAGGGGCTCTTGATGTCACCCTTATACCACTATTATTTATATTGCTAACTGTAAGTTCGATTATTTATTTTGTAGCCACATATAACAGAAGAAGTGTGAAAGGCTACGAGGCTCTCAATCACTTGGAAGGTTTTAAGTTGTTTCTGACCGTAACCGATAAAGAAAGATTTGAGTTTCATAACGCTCCGGCTAAAAGCCCGCAGTTGTTTATGGAATATCTACCTTATGCTATTGCTTTGGGAGTGGAGAAAGAGTGGGCTAAAGTCTTTTCCGACATTACTATTCCGCAGCCAGATTGGTACAGTGGTGGTAGCGTAGCCGCTTTTTCGGCCACTGATTTCACTAGCGATATTTCTGCCTTTTCTAGCAGTTTCTCAAGCTCTTCTGGTACCAGTGGTTCCTCTGGCGGTGGTGGAGTCGGTGGTGGCGGAG
>JAGQME010000032.1 GCA_020428795.1 Candidatus Kaiserbacteria bacterium | reverse complement strand
GTCCTTAAATTTACAATATAGACCTAAGCATCTACTGGATCCTCCGTCTCTATCTCTTTGACTTCTAGATAATTGTTAAAGTCTAAAAGCTGTTTAGCTTCACCGGTGTACAAAAGAGCCTTTTCCAAATCCCCCTCTTCCAAAGCGCCGGAGACATCACTTAGATAATCACCAAGTTCAGACTCAGACGAAAGCACGCTGGGAGTTACTTCCTCGATATCATCACTCATTTCATCCAAGACATCATAGATATATTCGGTGACTTGTTCTTCCTCTCCATTCAATAAATCAGCCACCTCTGCCTTATATAGTTCGTTTATTTCGTCCGCTACTACGTCTAATTTAGACTCTGTTTTATCGTCAATTTGTCTATCTTCAATAAAATTTTGAGCCCGTACCACCGCTACGGCATTCGATAAGGTCTCCAAAGATTCTGCCGGTAGAATGGTCTCATCGGTCTGCTGTTCTAATAAATCAGAAATATCTGAAGTTCTTTCTGCCAATTGATCCCCTAAAATCTCCACCTCGGTTGGTGTTAATTTTTCTGCCTGTGATAATTCTTGCATTTCAAACAAACGCCTCTCCATCAGGTCAACGTGGTAATTTAACTCATCACGATCAGAGAAATACAACAAGCCATTTATTGGCTCAACTACCTCAACTTTCATAGAGTACAGCGCATCACCAGGTAAGCTCTTGGTAGATAAAAAACCAGACCCCAAGACCGTCACGAACACCAAAGCTACCAGAGAAGGCCCCCATTTAGTCACGACCAAAGAGCGAACAGTAGTCAACAAGGATTTTGGTCTGGACCGAGACTCACCTTTTAATGGATGAAAATCAGCATAATCACTAAGCTGACGCCACATCTCGTTTCGATCACGGAGACTAAGACCGGTCTTTTGACCAGCTCTTAGCAAATCTTCGGTTGTTTTAAATTCTTTATTCATAATAATTATGTCTTTTGTTTATAGATTTCCCTTAATTTATCTAAGGCTCTTGAGACTCTCATGGATATATTTGTCTCACTCTCCGATAATAGCTTGGCGATCTCCTTGACTGGCAATCCATCTATATACCTCATCACCAACACTGCTTTGTATGAATCTGTCAACTTAGCCAAATATCTCATGAGCTCTTGGTGTTCAGTGAATACTTCTGGCGTATCCTCCCCACTTGCGACATCAAAGCCAGTCTCTTCAATCATATTATCAAGCGAATAAGTGGTCTTATCGGTTCTAATTTCGTTGATGAATAGATTGTGAGCAATTTTATATAAAAAAGCTTTTTCAAAAACAATCTGTTGACCACTGGCCAGCTGTTGCCAAAAGCGCATAAAGACTTCCTGAGTCAATTCCTTGGCTCTATCTTGATTTCCCAGTCGGTAATACAAATGCCGATAAATAGCATCACTGTATTCCAAGAAAATCTGCTCAAATTGTTCCTTTTCCTTATCCATAACTTAAGACACAGTATGCGCAATAATCTCACAAATTACAAAGTGTTAGCTTTTGCTAGTTACTGTGTCTATAGTGTTGCCTGACTGTAATATCTCAATCGCACTATATTTAAATATTGGATTGCACGACTACCAAAGCCAGACTTTATCAAAATTATTAATTAACATTATTATGAATAAATTATACAAAAATACCCTAGCGACCAGTCTAATGGCCCTAGTATTACTAACTGGGACTTTTGTTCCTCAAGCCAAAGCGCAGTCGATTTCTGTGCTCCAAGCCCAAATAGCTGAATTGATGGCGACTGTCATCAAACTTCAAGCAGAGATAGCAAAAAATAATACCAGCACTAATTCCACCGGCTACACCTGGACCCGGACTCTAAATATTGGAGCCACCGGTGAGGACGTCAAAAAACTACAGCAATTTTTGAATTCCAGTCCCGACACCAGTGTTGCTTTAAGTGGTGTCGGTTCAGCTGGTTTTGAAACAACCTATTACGGACCAGCTACCGCCAACGCTGTATCAAAATTCCAAACCAAATACCGTAGTGAAATTTTGTCACCAGCTGGCCTAGTTAATCCAACCGGCTTCTTTGGCCCATCAACTATGACCAAGGCTAATGCTCTAAACAAAGGAAGTGTAGTTACTAAACCGACCGACCCTAAACCATCTACCCCAACCGGCAGTGGCACCACTAAGCCCAACCAGCTTAAAGGTGATGGTGAATTGAACAAATTTGAAATCGACAACGCCGATGAGAAAGACGTAAAAGAAAACGTGGCCGACGCTGTAGTAGCTGAACTAAAATTAGAAGCTGAAGACGGAGACATTGAGATTTCTCGAATGGACTTCGCCCTAGTTGCTGATAATAGCAACACCGAAAAAGACCCTTGGGATACCTTTGAAACCATTTCACTTTGGGTAAATGGCGAAAAAATTGATGAGAAATCTATCGATGCCAAAAGTGATTATCTTAACAAAAATCTAGGCACCGTACGTTTTGCCAACCTAAATCTGATTCTTGAAGAAGATGAAGAAATGGAAATGCAAGTAGCTGTCACTGTCCAAAATAGTGTAAAGGGCGCCGGTGGAAACGCTAACTGGACTATCAGTACCGAAAGAATTCGATACTTCGATGCCGACGGTGTCGCCACCGACGACAATACTACTGGCGACCTAACAGATGACGTTACTTTTAGTATCGTCAAGCGAGGTGACGGCGAGGAGCTGAAATTTGTAAAAAGCTCTGATGATGGTGAAGATACTCATATTGTAGTCAACACCTCTAAGAAAACGACTGGTGAGACTATACTGGAATACACCATCGAAGCCATCGATAGCGATATTACTCTAGACAAGCTATACGTAAATGTCTTAACCGCCAATAAGTCATACAGTGACGTGGTAGCTGGGACCAAATTGGTGCTAGGTAGCCAGACTTTCAAACAAGACTCTGTCTTAACAACTGGCAATTATTCAGCCACCAATACCAGAGTCGCCTTTGACCTTGATAGTAAAATCAAAATCAAAGAGGGTGACAAACAAACAGTCAAAGTGGTGGTAGACCTTAAGTCACAGACCGCCTACGCCAATGGTCAAACCATACAAGCAAAAATAACCTCTCTAGAGAGAGACGCTACTAAGGCTGAAGGTGCGGATGACATCAATGAATTTTCAGGGACCGTAATCGGCGAAGAATATACTCTAATATCAACCGGTATCATGTCTTCACCGCAGAATGTAAAATTCACTAGCAAAACCCAAGGCCAAAATAACACCACCGGAATATTCAAGGTTGAGTTTGAAATTACCGCTGTAGAAAACGATTTCTACATCACTGATTTTGCTACCGATTCTGCTACCACTAGTCTTGGCGGAGTTAGATTCAGTGTACAAACCAGTGCTGGCGCTCCAGACAATACTTCAGCCTCACTAGCTTCAAACGCCAAAGAAGTGAGTAACGGAGTGTTTGTGATCAGAGAGGGTGAAACTAAGAAGTTCGATCTATCAATTGTGGTAGACGCATCGGCAGCTGGACAACACCGAGTCTTCTTGGACAAAATTCTCTTCTCTACCAATCCTGATGGAGTGACCGGAATCCAAACCTATATCCCGACCCCAACCAATAACTTCCGCAGTCCGTACGAATTTATTAACAACTAGAGAAAAGACTTTATACCAAAAAACCACGTCAAAGACGTGGTTTTTTGGTATAACTGACAACTATTATAAGAGTGTCTAAGATATAGATGAACTTTAAATATCCATACTTCTTAATTTAGCAATCCGGTCTGAAGCTGGTGGATGAGTCTGGAATAACCCGCCGATCTTCTGACCGACACTGCGTTTATCATCACTACCATAGGGATCTGAAATAAACAAATGGGCGGTAGCATGAGAAGCCTTACGCATCGGTATATGAGCTCCCGAAATCTTCTCCAGTGCCGAAGCTAAACCTTCCGGATAGCGAGTTGTTAAAGCGGCGGTAGTATCTGCCAAATACTCTCGTCGTCTAGATACAGCTAGCTGTATAAGCTTGGCTGCTATCGGTGCCAAGATGATACCAACAATGGCTACCACCAAAAATATTGGATTCTTACCCCGATCGTCACCTCCAAACATCATCGCTCGCATAAAGAAATCAGAAACAATGGCAATAAAACCGGCCAACACCACCGCTACCGTCATCACCAACATATCACGATTGCCAATATGAGCCATCTCATGAGCCATCACCCCTTCCAGTTCCGTCTTATCCAATATCTGGAGCAAGCCGGTTGTAGCGGCTACGACAGCGTGTTCTGGGTTACGTCCGGTGGCGAAGGCATTCGGGGCTGGATCATGCACAATGTACACCTTAGGCATAGGTAAGCCGGTCGTGATAGAGAGGTTTTCAACGATATTATAAAATTCTGGATTATCACTTTTTTGAATTTGTTTGGCGTTTGTCATACTGAGAACAATCTTGTCAGAAAACCAATAACTAGTGATATTCATAACCAAAGCAAAGGCTACCGCCACGTAGAGGATAATAGAGCTGTTTAAATACCAAGCAATAGCGTAACCAATCGCTATCACCATCACCAAAAACACTCCCATTAAGAGCCAAGTCTTTCTAACATTACTTCCCTGTTGTGTATATAAAGT
>JAGQME010000031.1 GCA_020428795.1 Candidatus Kaiserbacteria bacterium | reverse complement strand
AAAGACAAGCGGGTTTGGCAGTCCACGTTCAGCGTAGGTTTTAAACAATTCAGTGAAATAGTCGATATTTGAACGATTCATGAATGCATCAGTCTCGCTGCCTACCATCACAGGACTATCTTCTCTGTAATTTTCGAACGAGATGATTTGGTCTACGGCCTTTTCTGTCGACATGATTGGCATGCCAGGTTTCTGAGTCTTGTCATAACCTTGAAGAAAACAGTAGTTGCAGTTTTTAGCACACCCAACTACTGGATCAGAAGTGATCCATGTTTCATCTTGCCGAATTCCACGTTCGATTGACATAAAACCTATTTTATCACAGTAGACCTTTATTTATATGGACACTATAAAGCTAGTCGTCTTGGTATATCACATCATTGAAGTCGACCACTCCTGAGTGTCGTAGTTCACCGTCACCTCGCAGTTCTTTCTCTGGCAAGAGGGTGAACTTGGGTAGGTAACCAGTCTCATGAGAGTACTTCTCGAACGGTTCATCCTGAATTCCAAAAGCAGCCCGGAGACCTTTGGAGAGATCGCTCTTTTGTTTCTCAACCGCATTAGGTTTAGGCGCCTTACACACCTTCATGAGGTGATCTTTGTTCATGACCATCTTCGGTTCGTAGTTGCCAGCAACCGCTAGCACAGCCAACAATGCCCAGCATCGGTCAGGTTTATGCGTTTCGGTGTTAGCCTGAGCGAAGCCAAGGTCTTCGTGCGTATATTTCCCGATACTCGTGTCCCCATATTTCACCTCAATGTCTTGGCTGTTGATGAAGCTAAGAGTAAGGTCTTGCCACTTGGCGTTTGGTGGCAGCTCCACCTTTGGCTTGGTGAAAAGCACTTCCTTCTTGGTCTTTGGTTTTACCTGCTTCATTGGTTCTGGAGCTGGTTCCGCTGATATCTCAGCGACTGACTCAGCGCCGTATACTTCCTGATAAATAGCTTGAAGCTCAGCAATAAAGCGGAGCGTTGGTTTTATTGGTTCTATCGCTTGCCGTACCTGATCCTCAAGTGCTTTACGTCGTATGAGAGCTTGGCGGAGCGCAGAGAGTTTATTTCTTGTGTCCATATACCTCTATTATACTACCAGCTTTTACAGCGAAAATATCCTTGTTTTGAGCCATATCCGTATTTTCAAATCGTTCTGAAAATGCTCTTAAAATAGCCGTTTAGGTGTCAGATTTGTAACATCTGGCTAAAAAAAGAGCCTACCAAAGGGGTTAGCGCCTTAATAACATGAGTTATAATAAGACAGTGAAAAAAATACTAGTCACAATATTGGGAATAGCCCTTGTGCTGGGTATCTCTGCTTTTTACTGGAAGCACACTGAAACGTCTTCGCCGCAACCGATTTATGAACTTGATGGCACAACAGATACACTAGCAGATGGTGCTTGGAGTTATGCTGGACAGTTACGAACTTCACCAATTCAAAACGACACAAAATCTTTTACCTCCTCAAGTCTGGGAATCTCACTACAATATCCAGCTGATTGGCTCTTGTTTGAAAATGAACATACAGAAAGTGGTCAGTATCACCAAAGTACACTTTTCATCGTCCCTCAAAAGTCAATGTTGGAGTCTATCAAAGCAGCTCGTTCAAATTTTCCACATGAAAGTCCTTTGTCTGTGGTAATTACGTTTAGCAAAAATGTTGACTCATACACTCTTGAAGAATGGTTGGCGACAGGATACACAAATTACGAACCTGAATATGATGAAACACTTGTTGCAAAAGAAATAGATTTTAATGGCCTCAAAGCCATGCAATACAACTCAAATTTTGGTTTGCGGGAAACCGACTATATTGCCTTCATCTATAAAGACTGGACTGTGTTTATTTCATCAGCAAGTGAACTTGAGGACTCTGATGTCAATCTAATAATTAACTCCATTAAACTCGCTGACTAAACATTAGTGAGTAATACCACCCCCTACCGAAAGGGGTGCGAAAAGATTGATTTCGTTCCCCAAGAAACACTTATGGGACTTGACGGGTATTTTTCCGCAACGCCAAGGGGGCACCCAATAGTGAGACCTACTGAGAGGGGTTAATACCTCACTAATCTCAGTGAGTCTAGCGAAACGATAAAACCACCCGATCGGGTGGTTTATTGTTGATAATTACTCTTTATCTTCAAGCTTTTTAAGATCACTATCCAAAATTCCCAGCTGGCTCAACAGAGCCACATGCACACTATTATTAGGGTCATATTTACCCGCAGCAAAAGTCTTGACCACGTCAGAATTTTTTGACACTAAGGTCCAAATTGCCCGATTTTCAAAATAAGCCATGTCTTTTGAATATACAGTACCTGGGGTATCACAAGTCGTACCCCTAAAGATTCGTACACAGTCATCATAGGCTATAACTTGTGCTTGTTCTGGTGTTGTGTTTTCTTTTGTTGAGGACAAAAATCGGTAATCAGACATGATTGAGTGGGTTCTACGAAAATCTAATTTTTCACCACTGAGGCCCTTGGCCAGAGCAACAGAAAGAAACCGTGGTATACCAGCAAACTCACTAGCACCAGTTATTTGTTGCTCTGCGTAGGTGGCAATTCCTTCTTCAGCTTTATGCGATCTATCTAAACCAAGTCCAAGTAGTTGTAGACGGGAGCGCTCGCCATTGATTCGTCTAGCAGCGTGGGTTTTGATTTCGTGTTCTATAACGGCTTTTAGCTTATTTTCGGTCAGTTTACTTTTGAGTAGGTTACGATTTTTTAAACCATCTTGAGATGGTATTTGAGCGATTTTTTCTTCCTGACTGACACTAAATTTTTCCAATCCCTTTGGTTCATCAACTACTACTACAAACTCAGCAAAGCTACTGGTTTTATAATTAGGATCATCTACCTCTATTTTCCAATCGTCAGCACCGATTTCTTGCAAAGCTTTTCTAAAGACTTCCACGACTTCGTCAATTGAGTTTATTATGCGAGAATTATCTTCTTCGGCCGGTAGAATTGATTTGTCTACACCAGCGCCTACTTCATATTTGAGTTCGTTAAAAATTTCTTGTAAACGACCGGCTGCTTGTCTCTTTTCCTGATTTTCATTCTCTATGTTTTGCGCTATTAATTCCTTAACATGTTCAACGATATAACCAACCTCTCCGGCTCCCGGTTTACCATAAATAAAATCTGCATAGCGAGAAAATTTTCTATCATCTCCATTTTTAGTAGCTCTAAGCATTCTTAAGGTTGCAAGCAACTCATTAATCCTAGTACGATAGAGTTTCTTAACGAATTCATTATGTTCTAATTCAAGAATATCCTCCTTAAGTGAGAGTAAATCCGCCTCACGCTCATCTAAGTTGAATGATTCTAACTCCGGATAATCAAGAGTAGGGTTTTCTGTGTCACCAGCCAAAAATTTATTTTTTTCTGCCTCTCGTTTTTCTTTGTGACCGGTAAGTTTTTCATAGTCTTCAAAAAATACATCTTCAAAGCGCTTAAACCAACGGGCATCTAATTTTTCTGAGTTTTGTATTTCTTCCATATATACAATCATTCTACCAGAATAATTTAGGTAGAATACTTTCTCATAATCATCTGATCATAAAATTTTCTCGAATTTTGTTTTGGCGGGATGTGAGACTTGGTCACCTTCACATCAATATTTTGTTCACTAGCTCCAAAATATTGTGTTACGCAACCCTAGCGCTCGAATCGTGTTCGCAAGCTCCGCACGGTACGATATGCTCGCTTTCTTCAAGTCTCTGGCGACAAAATGTAAAATCCCTAGAGAAAGGATCTCTAAGGATTGTACGTTGTGCGCGATGAGAGACTTGAACTCCCGACCTTTTCGGTGTAAACGAACTGCTCTACCAACTGAGCTAATCGCGCTTCATTTATTCGGTCACGCTATAGTACCTTTTTTTGAAAAATATTCAATATGTTCTTATACTATTCATAATGATTGAAATAAGGTGTATTGTAAATGGTAAAGTGCAAGGAGTTAGGTATAGAGATTATGTGCAAGTTTCAGCGACTAATCTTAGTCTGGGTGGCTATGTGAAAAATGAAAGTGATGGAAGTGTGTTTGTGCTAGCGCAGGGTATTCCTGATGCCCTACATGAATTTATTGAACATCTACACGAAGGCTCTTTACAGGCTAGGGTGGACACAGTGTCGGTTGATTGGAAAACAGCCAAGAAAGTGTATGATGATTTCTCAATTAGATTTTAATTATGTTGGAAGAGATAAAGGTTATATTTGAAGATGATGACTTGGTGGTTATAAATAAACCAGCGGGGATTTTGGTGCATGGTGATAATAAATCCACTGAGCCAACCGTAGTAGATTGGCTGGAAAAGAGGTACCCAGATGCTATTGGGGTTGGTGAGACACAGTTGGATCAAAGTGGAACACCACTCAGGCGTTCGGGGGTGGTTCATCGGTTGGATAGAGATACTTCGGGAGTTTTAGTATTGGCCAAAAACCAAGCTAGTTTTGAACATCTAAAGAATCAATTTCAAGACAGGCTGGCCCAAAAAGAATATCGAGCTTTTGTCTACGGGGCGGTCCGTGATAAGTGGGGGACTATAGATAAACCAATCGGACGAAACGCCCGTGACGGTCGGTTGCGTTCGGCCCAACACGGAGCCAAGGGAGTTTTACGAGACGCTGTGACTCATTACGAGAGAATTGTTGAAGGTCAATACGAAGGTGAGTTGTTTTCATATTTAAAATTAACGCCTAAAACCGGTCGTACTCACCAGATTAGAGTGCATTTGAAAGCCATTGATAGGCCGATTGTTCAGGATGAGCTATACAGTGCTGGTAAATATAAGGATTCCAATAACCTCGGACTTAGCAGATTAGCGTTGCATGCCCACATCTTAGAGTTAGAAACTCCGGCTGGTGCTAAAGAGCGTTTTATTGCGCCGGTACCGATGGAGTTTGAAGAAGCGGCCGAACGTATTGCATGGGAGTAGTAGCTATGGTACAGTAGCCGAGCTTTTGAAGCGCTATTTTTATATATACAAACTATGAACACAACACTCACCGGAATAGCTATCTCTCCAGTACAAATGGAGAACAGAAAGGAGCTAGGTATTAAAGCGGGGGATACTGTACGTGTCCACCAAAAAATTCAAGATAAGGGTAAGACTAGAATTCAGGTTTTTGAAGGAATTGTCTTAGCTAGAAAACATGGTAATGAGCCAGGTGCTACTTTTACAGTACGTAAAGTTGCTTCTGGAGTGGGGGTAGAGAAGATTTTTCCACTCTATTCACCGATTATTGATAAGATTGAAATCGTGAAGCGAGCTAAGGTAAGACGTAGCAAGCTTTACTTCATCCGAGAAAAGGTAGCTAGACAAATCAAGCGTCAGATGCGACGAATGAGTCTGGCTTCGATTGCCACTATGTCTGAAGCGGAAGAAGCTTCACGTATTGAGGCTGAGGCTAAAGCGGCTGAAGAAGCTGAAAAGCGAGCCTTGGAGGAGGCTGAAATAAAGGAGAAAGAAGCAGCTGAAAAAGCCGAAGCTGAAAAGGTTGAGGAAGCTACAGAGGAAACAAAAGCTGAAGAGGTAGAGGAAACAAAAGCTGAAGAACCATCTCCAGAAGTGACTGATAGTCAGGAAGAAAAAACTGAGGAATCAACAGAAGAGACTGAGGAGAAGAAATAGAAAGGAAACAAAAAGTAAAAGAGGCG
>JAGQME010000030.1 GCA_020428795.1 Candidatus Kaiserbacteria bacterium | reverse complement strand
TTATGCTACCAACTTTCTGGGACATAGAAACTAGCTTAGAAAATGAAACCTTTGAAGTTGAAGTGTCATTACCATACTCGGAGGAATTATTGAGTAGTTATGACGCTACACCACAAGACTTAATTGTTCAGTTTTATAACAAAGATACTAATTATTGGGAGCCACAACTAACAAACATCAATCAGTCTGAAAGTACCGCTAGTTTTACCACTTCACATTTCTCTCGTTATGCTCTCAGTGTCGTGAAAGAAGAGCCAGAGCCAGAGCTTACTATTGATGAGTTATTTGAACAATTACAAGAAGCGGTACGGTCTAGTGATTTGAGATCATTACCAAAATATCTACTTAAAAAACAAATCCAATTGATTAAAAAGTTTGTGGACAGAGATACTAAATCTTCAAAGAAAGTAGCTAAAAAGTTACTAAACAATCTAGAAAAGAAACTTAAACTTTATGAGAGGTTGTATAGGGTTGATTTGGTAGAGGCTAAGGATTTGGTTGGAGAGATTAAGGATAAAGCGTATACAAAATAAAAATACTATTATGCCTATTAAAATAAGTTTAAAATCAAAAGATATATTAGATATATAATCTAAATTACATTCCTGACATAAATTGGATTGAAGTTATTATTCCTTGTAAATATAGTGTAGTAAATAACAAGGGATATATAAGTTTAACTTTATGTCTTTGTATAGTCTTTTTTAACAAAAATAACATAAACAAAAAATAAATTAATATACCCACAAAATAACCCGTACTACCTATAAGTTTGAATGAAATAATCATAAAAAAGGTAGCCCCGTAAGCGATCATGATCTTATCAATTATTTGTCCAATACTAAAAGAAAAACTACCACTGTTTTTGTCTAAAGACATTAGAAAAATTACTGTAGAAAACAAAAACATTAATCCGTACACTATTAACCAAAACTTTCTAGTTTTATAAAAAGGTAGTTTGCCTGATGAGTCTATGTCTGATTTAGATTGTAAAGTTGTGTTCATATAGACTTATCTTACCTTAAATCTATTCTAGGTTTTGGGGTTTTATATGAAATAATTACTAACATCATTTAGTATCTTTTGTAAGACTGATAATTAATTTATATTTGTTAATTTAAAATTACTATTTGTATTGTTATAAGAAAAAGTAAAAATGATATTAATAGAACGGTCCATATGTAAGCAAAATAAACCTTAAATTGTTTTGCAATAAAAACTCTATAAAAACAAAGAGTAAATAAGCTCAAACTAAAAATAGTATTTATAATTTTCCATACGGGAAACTCTTCATAACCAGTAATTAATAAGGGTATTCCCATTAAAGATCCCCCAAGGCTCATAGAAAAAAGTGAAATTATGGTAAGGATGTTCTTAGGATTATTGTTTAGTAATTGAAATGACAAAATTATATTGATTGTCATTAGTATCGTTAATATAAATAGCCAAAAACTACGACTTTTATAAAAAGGTAGTTTGTCTGATGAGTCGATGTCTGATTTAGATTGTAAAGTTGTGTTCATATAGACTTATCTTACCTTAAATCTATTCTAGGTTTTGGGGTTTTATAAACATTGTTGCGAGCTGGGCGGATTGGGGTATTGTGTCTATTTCTCTAGTAGCGGTGAGTAAAGTAATTTCTTTTTTGTATTTACTCACTATATCTATTATTAATTTTTTATTTTGTTTGAGTTCGGCCTGGTATTTTCTATTGAATGCTGTCCATCTAGCGTCTTTGTCTTCATGAAACCAACGACGTAATTCATTGGAAGGAGCAAGTTCTCTAACCCAAGGCACACCGTTAAGGGTTGCTTTAGATATACCCCTTGGCCATAATCGGTCTATCAAAATAGCGTTTTTGAGTGGAGTGTTTATATTGTACACTCTTTGAACCTTAATATTCATGTTGTGATAATCATACCAATGATGTCTTCATAAAGAAAAGGGTGGCCGACGGCCACCCTTTTCTTTATGAACTTATCTCTAGAGAGCAAAGCAGTAGAGACGACCGTCGCCACCGGTGGTGGTTAGGTTTTCTAGGCTACAGCCACGTGAACCGTGTGAAGAAACCCATGATTTCATCGGTGCACTCTCATCAAGTCCTATGCGATCGTGGTGTCCAACAACGGCCGAACCATCGGCACTCTCGGTAGTCCAATTGCTACACGTGGTGTCACCACCATTTTCAGCTACGGCGAGAGTACCATCCATATTTGAACCGGTAAGGATATCGTGTCGATTTGGTGTGTCGCCACGGCCATTTACAATATCGCCATTTTCAGTCAAACCGGTCTCCTTATTGATGCGAGAATTTTCGTGTAGGTCAGCTACTGATGTTGCGATGAGTTCGCCGTTGTAGTTGTACCACGGACCAGTCCCGATACGATCACGGGCGTTGACTGCTTCTTCGGATTCGGTGGCGCTGGCACTGAGGTAGGCGTGCCAAGTTTTGTCACCGACTCCGGCCTCGGTCGCTAGGGTCTGACAGTAGGCATCTGCACCGGTAAGGCCACCGAAATTAGCGCCGGTACCAGGGTTCTCACTAGTGATAAAGAAACTCATGGTTGGCACATTTACTTCATCAGTCTCCTGAACGATGTCTGTATCAGTGGTTGGTGCGTTGGTACTCTTAGTGAAAAAGAAAAAGACTCCACCAATGATGATAATAGCCAGAACAATAAAAATTATTTTATTCATAGTTTGTATATTTTATTAACTTATTAACTAAATCATACACGTTTGTTGATTGGGTGTAAAAATATTGGAGAAAATAAAAAGCCACCCTCCAGCCGAAACGAAAGGGTTGCTCTTAGTTAAACGAAGTTGGCCTCAATTCGATTTTTTGGTGAGTGGTGGTTGCCATAGAGTATGGACGGGTTGCGTCCTCTCTCTATCTACCAAGTTCCGTGTAGATATACACGCTCGACGCTACCGGGAGGGAAGCGCTTCGCAATTGTTTTAAGTGAAATGCGAGTATTTACCTTTCCTATCTAATATCGCCATTTTTATTTGTAATTTTGCGTTGTTAATGTGCACTAAAACAACAAAAATTTACACTAAACACTAAACTAAGAAGGGGGTGGATTTTAGTTCTCCATTAATCTATATGACTGAGTCATGATTTCCTTAAGAGAGTATTGTCGCATGTAAATCTCTAATAATTCTAAAGAGAATATTTCAACCTTAATATTATAGTTTTTAAATACAACCTCAGTTTCTCCAACGTTGATTGCAGGAACAGCTACGAAAGTGATTTTGTCGAAATCGATCAGTTTGTCTGTGCGAGTTTCCAAAAAACGTAAAATTTTTGGTATTTCTAAGGTTTCTAGATCATCCTTAATTCCGAATAGTATTGAATAATTATCTTTTATATCAGACTGAGCGGTGAGTATCTTCCAGTACGGCCATTTCTTATTAGTGTCTGAACGAAAGGTAGAGAGCCAGACTTTTCCTTGGTTTTGTAGCGAGCTACTAAATGCGTACAAAATGAAAAAACCGAGCGCAAACTTAAAGTAGTTTTCAGTTAGTTGGATCCAGATAATTACTCTAAACCAAAACGTAATGGGAGCAATTTCATAAGAGAGTTTTTTATTTTCATCGAGATGATAATGAGCATACATCTTGCCGTAGCCCCACTGGTTGGCTAAGGATATCGAATAAGGGGTTTTGACATATTTTTCCGCCCACGGGTCGTAGTGGGGCTTTAGGCCATGCTCGTTTAGTATTTTTTCTAAGACATCAAACGTTTCTTTGTTTGAAACCCCTTCATACTTTGATTTGCCACTTTTCTGGTACTGATATCGACCAGTTCCATGCCAGTATCTTGTCTTTTTAACCAGAGAATCAATTTCTGACTTTTTCGATTCGTACTCTTGAATAAGTTCAGGCTGTTTGTTTGAAAAACCTACCCAGCTTTCATTTTTAATTCTATGAAAGCTCTTAGAAAATATTTTAAAAATTAGATTCCTAACCATTCTCCAGAGTATATCAGTTCTCACCCGACTGGGGTATAAATAAAATACTTACTAATATTTACCTAATTTAATGTTGGTACATACTTTCTATAGAGTGTTTGTAATAGATAATGAAGTGTTTGTATAAAAAGTTACCGCCCACCCCGAAGGGAAGGCGGCATGGCGCATTCAAGCGTTGTGGAAGGACGGAAATAGCCGATGAAATGCATCGAGCTGAGCTTGGCAGCCAAGCTCTTTGAGGGCATGGAAACACCAGGCACGCGTAGAGGGATTTTTTCCTCGCTGACGAGCCTCACCGAGCACATAGTCGGCTACCTCACTTTCTTTGGCACGAACCATCTCAGGTCTCGCACCACATTCTCCGGCGGTGAGTTTCGTCACTTCCTTCCTGGCGTCTATGAAAAGAATGTGCTCATCAGGCCGAAGTCGAAAGAGTTGCGACTTCGTGGGCTCGCGATGGGTGCCATCTTGCCACATAAAGCCATCACCATCGGCACCAATCCATGTATTGGTATCTTCGAAATGCGGGTTGGCGGGCTGTTCATGGGCAAGCACTCCCGCTCTCGAAAAAATGCGAAGGAGCGTGACGGACTCGAGTGGTACCTTCAGTACCGTCACTTTCCCGCAGGAAATAGTGAGGTCACCCCAGAAGATTGCCTTGTGGTTTGGTCTCCCGATACCTTCTGACAGCTTCATTACGTCAGTGGGGTAGGGAGCGTACCAGGTGTAGCAGTTTACATTCGGTCGGATATTCATTTCGTGTCTCCAAGAACCCTGCTCCACAGTGAGCATTGGTGTAATCAAACTATTTTTTGATCATTGAGTCAATGTCTGGTTCGAATATGGACAGTAAACACTAAAAAATACCCTCAAAATATGTTGCTAGATATAGATTCTTAAATGGGCGACGTCGTGGAGTGAGAAAGTGTGGGGTACTTTTGCAAGATTCATTGAGGTGATTCGAAGTATGAGAATTATCCAATGAGTGGACAGTTTCTGTATAGAAATGTTCGAACGGTGTTTGAGGAGAAAAATGATACGACCATCTTCATTCCAGTATTTTTACCGATTGCTTGATTTATATCCGTGTAAGTCGGATAAGGTTTGTATATTCTCTAGTAGAACACCGTCGTATATATCTACAGACATAAATTCTTTACCAACGCCGTAGATATTTTTTGCCAGTGCCTCTTCTTTCATAGAGAGAATGAGAATCTTTTGTTCTTCCGTTATATTAGACATTTTATCTAAATACACGTTCGTCTTACCCGTGTACCATTCTGGTTTTTGAAACCAGATGTCCAGATTCCAAGTATGCTGCCCATACTGGATGCTAGGAGCAAGCCAGTATCCTGTAGGTCTGTTTCCTGGGTGGTGGTGAGGGAAGTTAACTCGGTCGGTTGTTTTAAATCGAGAAGTGCCATCAAGAGAAATAAATCTTTTGCATAATTCTGAATACAATGCTTTTGATAGATCTGTGTTTATTAAATCAATATCTATATCAGGTTGATTTAGAAGCTGGAAGGCATAACTACCTCCAATTCTTGCTTCGCCAAAATCTTTCAGAATCGGTAAGACAGTTTCTTGCAGCAACTGGCTCGCTTCACTGTGTAACTTTTGCTGTCTTTCTAATAAAGGGTGCATAGCAAAAGTATACCAGTTCGAACGTCTCGTTAGGGCATCTAGAAAAGTCTTAGAAAACTTGCCTCAAAATGCTGGGCG
>JAGQME010000029.1 GCA_020428795.1 Candidatus Kaiserbacteria bacterium | reverse complement strand
GCTATTTGGGGTGGTAGTGAAGGTGCTGAAGACTATCGTTTTACTATCAACAGTTTAGGTAATATCGGGATTGGTACCACCACCCCATCAAGCAAGCTCGATGTCTGGGGCGGTCTTAGAGTAGGTACAGGTAGTACCCCGACGCTGTTTGTAGATCCGGCAACCAATCGAGTGGGGATTGGTACCAATGCACCAGGCGCTGCTTTAGCGGTAGCTGGATCCATGACCATTAGTGGTAATTTCTATACGTCTAAATTCATAGATTCTGATAATGGTGCTTACCTAGTCAACCCAAGCACTACCGGCGTGTCAGCCGCTCTGGCGGGTAGTGTTGGTATTGGTACTACCACTCCACAAGACCTACTTAGTATTTATGGCGGATCAGCAGCCTACGGCTCAATCAATATTGGTAACAACTTTGGTGGTGGCTATAATGGTATTTGGCTAAATGGAGCTACGACCACCAGTAGTTACAACTTCTTAAGCTCGGCCTCTGACTATGATTTATACATAAACCGTCCTTCCGGCTACAACATCCATTTCCGTGAAGACAATGATTCAAATAGTCAGTTATTTATAGAAGCGGGTGGCAACGTCGGCATCGGTACTACGACACCCGGAGCCGAACTAACCGTAGCTAACACCATCCAATTTGCCTCGCTTGGTAGCGCTGGCGCCGGTCTTGTTACAGATGCTGATGGAAATGTAACCGTTTCTTCTGATGAGAGATTGAAGGATATTGAAAGCGGTTTTGAGACCGGACTATCTGAACTCCTCTTAATTGATCCAATTTTGTATCATTGGAATAAAGAAAGTGGCCTAGAGACAGAAGGAATTTACGCTGGATTTTCAGCCCAAAACGTGATGGCGGCTATTCCAGAGGCAGTTGGAGAGGATAAACGTGGTTTCTTGACTTTGGCTGATCGACCAATTTTGGCGGCGGTTGTCAACGCTATTAAGGAGCTCTACGCTATGGTGACTGGTAATCAAGAAAAGATTGATGAGCTTGAAGAACGTATAAAAACCTTAGAGCAAAACTCAAGCAGCGCTAAAAATTCTGGGTCAAAAAACACCACTGAGAGCGCCGATTCATCAGCTGGTTCTAATCCTGAAACAACCGGTGACGATATTGACACTACAACAGATCAGGATGTGGCCTCAAGTACCGAAACCGAAAACAGTGTGACTGAGGAAGCTGGCAATACGACAGAAATAGAAGTAGATGAAGAAGCAGAAGATTCCGAAGAGACTAAAGTAGAGATACAAGAAGAAATAGTTACAAACGAAGATGTGTCAGAAAATGATGACCAGTCTGAAGGAGAAGCCGAAGAAAATCTGTTGTAATAAAAAATGCGAAGCGGTTGATTAGACCGCTTCTGAGTCTTTCCATAAGGGGAAGGTATCTCGGCTATAGGCCGTTAGGCCACTAGGTTTTGTTCGTTTTGCTCCGATTCTTGATCCTTGTGCAGAAATTCGTGGCAGACCTTGAGTCCGCAGAGCCCTGTCTTGTGGAGCAAGGCGTCCCAACGCTCGTCATCGTCGCCATCTGGCGGACTTCCGAAGTATTTGACGAAAACTTTTCGCCACAGAGCTCCGTCAAATTCATCGAAGACGTTCTTATCTTTGAAGACCTCCATTATGACGGCTTTCAGTCTGAATTGATCATTCGTCTGGCAATCCATGTCCCGACCTTTCTATTTATTGAAGACCACCCCTAAAAACTAATTATATCATTAGATTTAGTCTTAGGTCACAAACATCTCCCCAGGCTATAGGTATGTTATAGTGCAAACATGCAAAAAACCGATTTAAAAAGAGACCAGCTACCTGATTCACCTGGGGTTTATTTTTTTCTTGGTCCTCGAAAACAGATTTTGTACATCGGTAAAGCCACCTCTCTTAAAAACCGTATCTTAAGTTATTTTGTTAGTGATCTAATAAGTAAGCGCTCACCACTGATTGAAAAAATGGTTAGGGAAGCTAAGACGATTGATTACACCGTTACTGACAGTGTCCTTGAGGCCTTGATACTTGAAACCAATCTAATTCGCAGCCATAAACCAATCTATAACACCAGAAGCAAGGATGATAAGAGTTATAATCACTTAATTATCACCAAAGAAGAGTACCCTAGAGTATTAGTGGTCAGAGAAAAAGATATAACGGAGAAATTTTCGGTTGAAGAAATTATGTATGATTTTGGTCCGTTTTCTAATGGAAAATTGTTTAAGGACGCTTTAAAAATAATTAGAAAGTTGTTTAAATTTTATGACAGTGATAAACCGATCACTAGTGCAAAATCTAAATTAGCTAAAGGAATTATAGATTTTAATAGACAGATTTGTTTATACCCCGATGATCAAGATAAGAAATCTTACCAAAGGACTATTAGGCACATCCAGCTTTTCTTTGAAGGTAAGAAGAATAAGATTATCACCGAGCTAACCAAAGAAATGAACAAGTTGGCTAAGGAATATCGGTTTGAAGAGGCTGATTTGGTCAAAAAAAGGATATTTGCGCTCCAACATATTCAAGATGTGGCCTTGATTAAGGACGATCTACGCATCTATAGAGACAATAAAACCATGCGAATAGAATCATATGATATTGCTCACCTTGGTGGTCAAAATATGGTTGGAGTGATGGTGGTGATGGAAGGAGGGGAATTAATGAAATCCGAGTATCGTAAATTTAAAATCAATTCGGTTGATAAATCAAATGACACCAAGGCTCTGTGTGAAGTTTTGGAGCGTAGGTTGTTACATAAAGAATGGCCGAGACCACAAATAATTGTGGTTGATGGTAGTACCGCCCAAAAAAATATCGCTGAAAAAATCCTCAAAAAGTTTGAAATTTCTATTCCGGTGGTGGCGGTAGTTAAAGACCATCGTCACAAACCGGTTAAACTCTTGGCCTCCCAGACAATCAAAGATCAACATAAAAACAATATTTTATTAGCCAACGCCGAGTCACACCGATTTGCTATTAACTATCATCGTCAGAAGCAAAATAAAACTTTTTTGGGATAGGATAGGTTGAATTATATAAAATTAGGCGTGATAGAATATTATTAAATTATGACAAACATAAGAGTAGCAGTATTGCGAGGTGGTCCAAGTGAGGAGTATGAAGTATCAATGCGATCTGGCGCTTCAGTTTTAGAAGCTCTGGCTGATTCTAGTTCCAATTTTCACGCCATTGATATAATAATTAGTCGAAAGGGTGAGTGGCTGGTTGGTGGTTACGTAAAAGATCCGGCCGTAGCTCTGTCTGACATAGACGTGGTCTTTAACGCCTTGCACGGAGCCTACGGTGAAGATGGTACAGTACAGAGAATTCTTGATCGACTAGGTATTCCATACACTGGTAGCGGGGCCTACGCTTCTGGTTTGGCTATGAATAAAGTTGTCACTAAGGATCACCTTAAAAATACTGACATAAAAATGGCTCCACACATGAAGTTGACTCGTAATGGAGTAGCAAACACTGACAAAACAGCCTACAGTATAGCCGAGTTATTTGGTCCGCATTACGTAATCAAACCGGTGTCTGGTGGTTCTTCTTTGAAAATGCGTTTTGCTAATACCACCGGTGAGTTAGCCAGAGCTTTAGAAGAAGTTTTTATGGAATGTGATGAAGTGATTGTAGAACAAAGGGTCAGTGGTAAGGAAGTGACGGTTGGTTTAGTGGAAAAATATCGAGGTCAGGAGATCTACGAATTACCGGAGATTGAGATTGTACCACCAGCCGCTGATGGTTATTTTAATGCCACCAACAAGTACGATGGTACTACTGATGAAATTTGTCCCGGTCGTTTTTCAAAAGAAGAGAAAAAGTTGATGGCCGAGATTGCTAAAACCGCTCATCAGACATTAGGTCTCCGACATTACTCCAGAACGGATATGATTTTGGCTGACGACGGTATTTATTTCTTGGAAATAAATACCTTACCCGGACTTACTAAACAATCTTTACTACCAAAATCTATTGAAGCGGTTGGTGGTAGTTATAAGGACTTTGTTGAACACTTGCTAAATATTGCTCTAAATAAATACTAGAAATTACTTGGTGTGATACTTAAGACAATTTTCTTAGTTTTACACAGATAGATGAATCAAAATAACTAACTGATGGTGTTATAATTTCCTATATGTTTGAAGGCTCAAGAAATGAAAAGGTTTTAATTATTATTTGCTCTTATGTTATTGGTTTTACTACGGCCTATATTGCTTTTGGTATAATTAGTTTTGATACCGACAATCTAACCCAGACCGCTACTGTCTATCCGACTCACGAAGTGACAACAAGAACTAACGCCAATAATGATACCAATAATGTCTCAGTAGTCAGGGATTCCAATGGTCTGTTTGTTAAGGTTGGTGGGGAAGTGAGGGAAATCGTCAGCGTGGCCGATTCTGAGTCGACACAGTCTGTAGACGCAGTAGCTCTTCCTTACGCTGTGTCTTATTATCAAAATTCACCGAATGGTAGTTTCGTTTATTACTGTATTCAGGAGTCATCTTTACCGGTTTGTATACCTTATATATACGAAATCGCCACTGAATCATCCTACGCTCTTACTATAGATGGTGAAGCTGTCTCGTTTTCAACTGATGTAGCTAGATTGAATTGGGATATTGGCAACATACTACTTGGTGATGGTATTCGATCAATTTCTAGTGAGACTCCTTGGCAGGTTTATCTAAACTAAATAGCAAATCTGCTGTAAAAGTTTTTTGTGAAATGTGCAAATAACAGTTGACTTATTGTCTGACTAAAGTATTATATTTCGGCTGAACTAAACAGCTAACGCAGACTTGTGACATAAATAATGGGCGTAGCTCACTTGGTGGGGGTAAAAAAGTGTCCGGGGGACAGTTTTACCATTTGCACGCTCAATGTGATGTAAAATAACCTGTATTATAAAATAGAATAATGGGCCCGTAGCTCACTTGGTAGAGCGCCTCATTTGCACTGAGGAGGTAGGGAGTTCGAATCTTCTCGGGTCCACCATACTTAAATAAATGGCAAGGTGTTGAATTGAAGCTATCAAAATTAATTACAAACCCAACTTTTTGTTTTTTTACAATTTACAATACTTATAAAACAACCAAAGGTCTGGGGTCTGATCCTAAAAACCTTTCATTCGAATGAAAGGTTTTTAGGATGTGTTTGGGCTTGGTTTTTTTTAATTAATTTGTAATTCACAGTATTTAAGGTCGGTCAGTGTTGAAATCAATTACCAAACAATCAAGACTCTGGTTAATTTAACTAGGAGCAAACTTGCAATATTTTTCAAATGATAGTTTAACCCCCATAGTAACGTTGTTATTTGGTACTGATATGCTAATATACGACCGCAAAAGCGGGATTTTGCACTAAATTATGCTCTCCTTTGTACAAACAGCACAGGCATCAGAAGGTATTTCAGTAAAACTTTCACCATACGTTCTCGGTGAGTTTTTTGGTGTACCTATCACAGCCACTATGTTAACCATATGGTTAGCCATGGTAATCCTAGTTTGTTTAGCCATCTTGGTTGGTAAAAATGTGAGAGCTGTCCCAAATAAATTGCAAAGTATAGTCGAAATGCTCATTGGTGGACTATATGATTACACCACCAAAACCCTTGAATCCCCGGAGTTAGCAAAAAAATACTTTCCTGTACTGATGACGATTTTCTTGTTTTTGCTCAGTATGAATTGGGTTGGACTACTTCCGGGTGTAGCCTCGATCGGTATTTACGAAGGTCACGGGCACGATAGTCATTTGATACCATTTTTCTATCCACCGGCAACCGACTTAAATGTAGCTATTGCCTTTGCTCTTATAGCGATGTTTGTGATTGAAATGGCTGGTATCGTTGCTTTGGGTGTTTGGAAGTACGGTGGCAAATTCATAACTTTCAAAGGTCGCAGTCTAGGTGATCGATTGATTAATTTCTTGGTAGGAATCATTGAACTTATCAGTGAGCTTGGTAGATTAGTTTCGTTCTCATTCCGTTTATTTGGTAATATTTTTGCCGGAAAAACGTTATTGACAGTGGCGATTTTTTTCTTACCGCTGATTTTGCCAATTCCTATCTTAGCTTACGAAATGTTTGTTGGATTTATTCAGGCCGGAGTATTTGCCTTCCTGACCTTAATATTTATTAAGTTAGCCGTCGCTGAACCACATTAATTGATAATCACGAGTCTCGCAGTAAGATACGCGGCTCGTACTTGTCCATTAATAATAGTTTAGACACATTTTTATGTCAGAAATAGAATTTGCCTTACAAGCCTCACAAATGAGCGCTGATTCAATCAAGGCAATTGCCATGGCTATTGCCGCCGGTGTCGGTGTCCTTGGTCCTGGTATCGGTATCGGTATTTTGGTATCAAAAGCTCTTGAAGCCATTGGTCGTAATCCAGAAGCTTCAGGAAAAATACAAAGCACCATGATTTTGGGTATTGTTTTCGTAGAAGCTTTGGCCATTTTTGCCCTAGTAGTAGCTTTTATCATCAAGTTTGCGTAGTAAAAAGTTTGACGGTACCCATTTACCTGGTTGTGTTTCGTAAAGTAATTCTTGTTGGACCAATGTCTTAATTAACTTATTTTACTCACACTCCTCGTATCTGAGTCACTTAAAACTTTTACTAATACACATAGAGATATGGAACAACTTATTCACGCTTTTGGTATAGACACAAAACTAATCACCGTCCAGATAATAAACTTTGGACTCCTGTTGGCTGTTTTGTCGTATTTCCTATATAAACCAATCTTAAAGGTTTTAAACGAAAGAGAGGAACAAATAAAGCAGGGTATAAAGGACGCTGAAGAAGCTAGTAAGACAAAGGCGGAGGCCAACAAGGAAAAGCAGATTGTTTTGACCAAAGCCCATGACGAAGCTGGCGATATTGTAAAGCGAGCCAAGGACAGTGCTGATCAAAGCGCTCAAACCATAATTGAAGAAGCCAATCTAAAAGCAGTCACCGCCGTAAAAGAGGCTGAGAAGAAGGGTAAGGAGATAATTGAACAAGCCACAAAAGACAGCGAGGCTGAAATTGCCAGAACAGCTATTTTAGCAGCCGAAAAAATCCTGTCCCAAAAAGCATAATAGGTTAGTTTATGAGAAATGATTACGTTAATGCCGTACTAGAGATGTTAGCAACTGGTTTGGACACCGAATCGGTTTTAACTGGATTGTCTAGAACGCTCGAAAGTCGGGGACACGAAAAACTGTACTCCAGTATTTTGCATAGCGTATTACGCATTTTGAAGGCAAGATCAAGTATCGATGTGCCGGTTGTGACGGTAAAAAATACTGAGTCAATCGACTCCCAAGTTGAAAAAATTGAAAAGTTTATTTCTGAACTAGGAACAGCTGGGAGTGAATACCAAACAAAAATCGACCCGTCTATAATAGGCGGATTCATAGTCGAATATAATCATCAGCAGATCGACCTGAGTTACAAAACCAAACTCACCAAACTATATCAGTCCATTACAAGATAAAATTATTAAACAAATCATTATGAGCACAGCAATTATCGACAGAATAAAAAAAGAGATCGAAAATATCAATACCGACACAATAAAAGAGGGTATCGGTTTTGTTTCTAATGTAGGTGATGGAATCGCTGAGATCGAAGGACTAAGCGATGCTGAAATGATGGAAATGGTTGTGTTTGATGAATCTGGTGATAGAGAACTGTCAGAAATTCTAAATTCAGCTGACTCACTGTTTGGTTTGATCTTAAACCTTGAAGAAGATGTCATCAAGGTGGTGATTTTGGGTGACGCTGGTCGAGTGAGTGAAGGTATGAAAGTCAGACGTACCAACAAACTCCTTTCCATTCCAGTTGGTGAAGATATA
>JAGQME010000002.1:92154-96192 GCA_020428795.1 Candidatus Kaiserbacteria bacterium | reverse complement strand
CCATATTGAATTTAGCCCTCTAGGCATTTGCTTCGGATTTAAAACAAGTACCGGACTCTATCTGGTTTATCACCTATACCAAAGGTTTGACTGCGAGTTCCTAATTTTCCCAAGGGGAGAAAAAATTAGGAACCAAGTTAGATATGTCACATCGAGTCTAACAGGCACTTAATCTGCCAGTTCCAGGAATTAAATGAAATAGGGAGTATAACGACCATATTGAATTTAGGTCCGAACTTGCTTTAACCTTAAGCAAATTCCTGGACCAAAACCTAGGACAAGGGGGCGGATTCGGAACCAAGTTCGCAATATACCCTTCGGGTATTTGCTCACTTGTCAAACATTTTTAATCTGATATAGTGTCGGACTATGAAAGCAGATATTCATCCAGATAATCATCGATACGTAATATTCCATGACAACTCAAGTGGTCAGCGCTTTTTAGTGAAATCTACCATTGAATCAGAAGTTAATGATAAATGGTCTGATGGAAAAGAGTACCCGCTAGTGCAAGTAGATGTATCAAGTGCTTCACATCCTTTTTACACGGGACAAGAAAAGGTTATGGATACAGCTGGTCGAGTAGAGCGATTCAAAGCTAGAGCTGAGAAAGCTAAGTCATCCAAAGCTAAGGCTTAACTACCAAAAGGCCGTCTATTTATTTACCGTTTTCCGGTAAAACATAGACGGCCTTTTGTGTACTCACGTAGTATATAAGTGTACAATCCTAGTATGGAATTTAGTGAAGAAAAACTTAAGGAATTTAAAGAGCATCATAAGACGCAGTTTTTGGCTGGTCAATACGAAGATTATCGTCAAAAATTGATTGAGGCTGAGGATCTGGCAACCACTGATCCAGAGATGGCTGAACTAGCTAAGGAAGAGATTGAGACTCTGAAAATACAGCTGGATAAGATGTTTAATGAAATGGATAGCATTATCGAATCTAGTCGAGAAGAAGATGCTAAGCCTTATGGTGTGATACTTGAGGTTAGGGCTGGAGCTGGTGGTGATGAGGCGGCTTTGTTTGCTGAAGAATTAGCTCAAATGTATATTTTATATGCCGGTTTAAAAGGTTGGTCAGTCTCTGTATCCAATGAATCTCGCTCTGCTTCAGGGGGGTACAAGGAAGGGGTGTTTGAAATATTAGGCGATCAAGTCTATGACGCTCTACGCTACGAAACTGGTGTACATCGAGTGCAAAGGATTCCGGTTACTGAAAAATCAGGTCGAATCCATACTTCAACTGCCTCAGTAGCGATTTTGCCATTACGTAAAAAACCCACGATTGAAATAAATATGGGTGATATTGATATGGAATTTTCTCGTTCCGGAGGGGCCGGCGGTCAAAACGTGAACAAAGTGGAGACAGCTGTCCGACTTGTTCACAGACCAACTAATATCGATGTCCGATGTGAATCAGGGCGATCACAGTTAAAAAATCGTGAAATGGCTATGGCTATGTTGATCGCCAAATTAGAATCGTTACACGAAGAAGAAGAAGCTAAGAAACACGCCGATGTCCGAAAAAATCAAATCGGCACTGGTGATCGTTCAGAAAAGATTCGTACTTATAACTTTCCTCAAAACCGGATTACTGACCACCGGATAAAAAAGTCGTGGCATGATATAGAGGGTATTCTAAAAAATGGCCAGTTGGACGAGGTGGTCGAGGCGATAGAAGCAGAGTCACGGGCTATTGCAGAACCTGATGGACTGTGATAACATCTCCCACGTTGCGCAATAGCGCTTTTTCTTATATATGTCAATAAATCAAACATCAAATCCATCACTAATTGAACGCCTTTTTAACGCTGGTTCTCATTTTGGTTTTTCAAAGACCAGACGACATCCATCAGTGTCAAAATATATCTTTACTAATAAAGAGGGTACTGATATTTTTGATCTAGAAAAAACCTCAGTCTTGTTAGAAAACGCCAAAGCGTCACTAATGGAAGCTGGTAAAGAAGGGAAAAATATTCTTTTTGTTAGTACCAAAGATGAGGCTTCAAAATACGTAACAGACGCTGCTACTAAGGTTTCAATGCCTTACGTAACTAATCGATGGATTGGTGGTATGTTGACCAACTACAGTGAGATAAAGAAACGAATTGATAGACTGAAAAAATTAACTACTGAACGAGAGTCTGGTGAACTCGACAGAAAATACACTAAGAAGGAGAGAGTTATTATTGGACGAGAAATAACAAAGCTACAATTTAATTTTGGTGGTATTACAACTATGGATAAGATGCCAAGTTTTGTCTTAGTAGTTGATCCTCGCCACGACTCAATTGCAGTACAGGAGGCAAATGATATGGGCATTCCAGTAATTGCCATCATGAGTTCTGACTGTGATACAAAGAAAGTAACTTATCCGGTTGTTGTAAATGACGCTCAAAAAGCCAGTATCAACCTAGCCTTAGAGGAGTTGACTAATGCTTATCTTGAGGGAAATAAATCTTATGTAGCTCCGGTAATAAACCGAAATAGAAGTGATCGTTCAGATCGACCAATTAGACGAAACGAATCTTCTGTACAACGATAAGTCTTGTAAAATAAAATTATAAATCTAAGTTCTTAAATATAATTATGGAAATTACTTCAGCAATGATTAAAAGTCTTCGTGACCAGACTGGCATTTCTGTCATGCAGTGTAAGAAAGCTTTGGAGGAAGCTGAGGGAGATGCCGACAAAGCTCTGATTATATTAAAGAAAAAAAGAAGCGAAGCTGCTGATAAAAAATCTGACAGAGAAATAGGAGCTGGATCAATTGGGGTCTATGTTCATAACACCAATGAGGTGGCGGCTATGGTTAAGTTGGGTTGTGAGACTGACTTCGTATCAAAAAATGAGGAATTTGTTGCTTTAGCTAAGGAGATCGCTATGCACGTAGCGGCTCAGGCGCCAAAGTATATTTCTCGTTCCGAAATAAATGATGAAATCATAGAAAAAGCTAAAGAAGTCTTTAAGGCTGAAATAGCTGACAAACCAGCTGAAATGCAAGAAAAAATTATGGAAGGTAAGCTCAGCTCTTACTTTAAGGAGCAAATACTTTTGGAACAACCATTTATAAAAAATCCTGATGTGACGATTGGTGAAATGGTTAGTGGTGCTGTTCAGAAATTTGGCGAGAATGTATCGGTAGCTGAGATTACCCGACTATCTATAAAATAAGACCATGTACTCGGCATTAATATTTTTAAGTGCCAGCACTTTTTTCTTGACGGTATTAACGGTGCTCTTTAAGATCGAGGACTCTTTTGGTGATCGATTGATTTTGGGACGATTTAGGAAATGGTTGGATGGAGTAGTGATCAAATTTAGAGATAAGATACGGAGTATGTATGATACAAGTATCAGCGCCTACGTACGTCTTACTTGGCATTATATATTACATAATTTTCTAAAGAAGATTATTAGTTCAACTATCTATATCCAACATTGGTTGGAGTCGGTGTTACAAAAAAATAAAGCAGCGGCTAAGAAGATTTCCAATCATAGTGTTAACAACGATTCTCATTTGGGAAAAATCGCCGAACATAAGGCTAAAACAGCCCTTTCAGAAAGTGAAAAAGAGCAGCGGAAAGCTCACTGAATGTTTGGGGATAGTGATGGGTTGCAATATGTTCAAAAATAGTGATAATGGTGCAGTCTCAGAGAGGTAAAATATGAGATAGTTTCGGGCGGTTTGTAAACATTTACAAAACAGTCGAAGAAATATAATGTGGTGTGATGCAGAAAGCATATTAAACTTTCTAAGTGACATCATTTAGAATCAGACCAAAATTGAATAGGCCATATTAGCAGAGCTGGTTAGAGTTAAATAGTTTGGGAAACTATTTAAAGTTTTGTCTCAAAACCGTTGCTTGTTAAGAAGGTTGTAAAGTGTAGAATCAGACCAAAATTGAATAGGCCATCTTAGCTCAGCTGGTTAGAGCAACGGTTTTGTAAACCGTAGGTCCTCGGTTCGAATCCGAGAGATGGCTCAGAATTAAACGCTCCGCTGTTGGAGTTGAACAGTGTGGGACACTGTTC
>JAGQME010000002.1:0-92054 GCA_020428795.1 Candidatus Kaiserbacteria bacterium | reverse complement strand
TTTGTATCGTCGTCCTCGGTTCGAATCCGAGAGATGGCTCAGAATTAAACGCTCCGCTGTTGGAGTTGAACAGTGTGAATTGTCTTGTCACTTTTGTCTGGGTTTGTTTATGGGCTAAACAGGCTTACAAATACCACCACACATAGTACAAAACGCCTCTTTTTTTATCATAAAAAAGGGTTATAATTTCTAAAATATGAAAGAAAATGAGGGTCTTTTACCGTATGCGACTAGGCCAGATTTTAAGGTTGGAAGAGCGACTGAGTTAACCGGAAAACAGAGGCGTTTATATCGAGCCTTAGAAATTTTTCCAGGCGCTTTTTCGTGGATTACCCTGATTGGAGTGATCTTACTATCAAACTATGCGCCCTTTATAGCGGCCTATTTTATTATTGCTTTCGCCATTTACTGGGTACTTAAAACCGCTTTTTTGACCTACCATCTAAGACATAATTGGCGACGATTAAGACATCATTTATCTCTGGATTGGGGTCATCTGATCGAGAGATTTAGTTATGATCACATCTACCATTTAGTGGTCTTACCGTTTTATAATGAGCCCGAAGATATTATAGATGCTACCCTAAGGTCCTTATCGGAGGTTAGTTACGATAAGAAAAATATATTAGTAGTTCTAGCGACCGAAGAAAGGGCGGGTGAATCAGCTAAAGCTTTGGCTGAAAAGATGAAGGAGAGGTGGGGTGGTACTTTTGGTTCATTTTTGATCACAACTCATCCCGCCGATATTGTTGGTGAAGTGGCTGGTAAGGGGTCGAATGCCACCTATGCCATCAAACAAGCCAAAGAATTATTGCTAGATTCTCATGGTATCAGATATAATCACACGCTGGTGTCTATCTTTGATATTGATACGGTTCTCTATCGTGATTATTTTAATTGTCTGATCTGGCATTTTATGACAGCGAAGCGTCCGCTTAAGACCTCTTTTCAACCGGTACCAATTTTTAATAACAATATTTGGGAAGCGCCAGCCATCGCCAGAGTAGTGGCTATGAGTAGCACCTTTTGGGAGATGGTACAGCAAGAGAGGCCAGAGAGAATGGCTACTTTTTCGTCACACTCGGTTAGTTTTGAGGCTCTTCGTGAGGTTGGTTATTGGCAGTCAAATATGGTCAGTGAGGATTCCAGAATTTTCTGGAATTTATATATAGCTAATAACGGTGAGTATGATGTGGTACCAATGTCTTATCCGGTATCGATGGATGCCAATGTAACTACCACTTTGTGGGGGACAGTAAAAAATATTTATCGCCAACACCGCCGCTGGACATACGGAGTGGAAAATTTTCCTTACGTGATGTACCACTTTATCCAAAACAAAAAAATTCCGCTCAGAAAAAGAATCATAATAATTTTTCAACAGGCTGAAGGTTACTGGTCTTTGGTAACTAATCCAATCATGCTTTTTATTTTGGGTTGGGCCCCGATTTTTCTTGGTACCCAAGAATTTCACCAAACAGTCTTATCCTACCAACTACCTTTAATGGTACGTGATTTACTTATCTTCGCTATGTTCGGTCTTGTGGTATCATCAGTGATATCGCTTACCATGTTACCACCTCGGCCGAAAGAAAAGAGTCGTTTGCGATATATTGTCTTGGCTGTCCAATGGGTTTTAGTGCCGATAACCATGATTATTTTTAGTGCCATACCGGGGTTAGATGCCCAGACACGCTTGATGTTGGGTAAGTACATGGGTTTCTGGGTTACTCCTAAGACTCGCTCTTAAATTTGTCTTTTTTCTAATATTTTATGAATGCCTCACCTCAGTTGGAACCGTTGTCACGTGGAAGACGTCGCTTCGTCTTTGTGTCAATGATGCTTTTGTTTACGGTGTTGGTACCCCTGTTGGTACTTTATGCTATTGGTTATCGGTTTGATTTTGATGACCCAAAAGCCAATTTCAAAATTGTGGGTGGTCTCTATATCAGTGCTGAATCTGAAGGGGCTAATATATATGTAAATAATGAGCCGGTTAAGGATATGCGTATTTTCCAAAACGCTGCTTACATCCAAGATGTACCGTCGGGCAAGCACGAAGTGTATGTAGAAGGAGAGGGTTTGTACACTTGGGTTAAGGAGTTGCCGGTTTTTTCAAAATCTGTCACTGAAGCCCATAGTTTTAACATGCCAATCGTACCGCAAATAAGAGTGATCACAAGGTGGCTTGATCCCAAGACCAACGCTGGAGTTATCTTTGAGCCATTAGCTAGCACGACTTTTAGTTTAGCCTCAACCTCAAATAATTTGGTAGCCACTACTTCACTAGCTACCAGTACCTATCTAGCTAATAATGAGTTTACTTTCGTAGCTAGTCTGTTTGCTTCATCAACTTCAGAACTATACGAATCTCAGCGTGCCCGTACACAAAATGAAAAAGATTTATTTACCTTTGATCGAACTGCTACTACGGTAGATACCACGGTTGCCACTACCAGTAAAAAGACTCAAAATTCTATCCTGTATGAAAAGGAGGGAGAGGTTTATGTGACTTGGAATGGTGAATCTAGAGACATACCCTATTATTATTGTGTAAATTACAAGAAGTCTTCAAGCACGGCTTCGTTGTATGGATTACACGTACAAAAACAATTGTACGAACAGTTAACGGGAAAAGTTGATTTTGATAGTATCCCGAGAGCTGGTGAGACCCTGTGTCGAGACACAATAAGAATAGACAGACTTCAACAAACGGTGGAGTGGTTTGATTTTATGCCCAGTAATAGTGACTTAGTGCTTATGCTGTTGACTGATGGGTTGTATGTAGTCGAGGCTGATGATCGAGCTTGGCAGAATACCCAATTACTTTACCCGGGGAGTGATTTAAAAGTCGTGGTAGATGGTCAGGCGATCTATGTTTATGATGGGGATTATTATCTAGAATTATTTACCGAAATTGCACAGTAGGATTTATTTGTTAGTATAACAGCTTATGGAAATCAAAGGACATCAACATCCGTTAACCAGAATGATCGCTGAAATAAATAGTATTTTTGCGGAGATTGGTTTTGTCTTTGCTGAAGGACCAGAAGCGGAGACCGAGCATTATAATTTTGATCGACTAAATGTACCAAAAGACCACCCGAGTCGTGATATGCAAGATACCTTTTGGTTTAAAGACAAGAATGTCTTGGAGCCGATGGTATTACGTACTCACACTAGTCCGGTTCAGGCTAGGTATATGGAAAAACACGAACCACCAATCAGAGTCATTGTGCCAGGTAAGACTTTTCGTAACGAAGCCACCGACGCTACTCACGAAGCCCAGTTTCATCAATTGGAGGGTCTGTATGTAGATAAGGGGGTTAGTCTTGGTCATTTAAAGGGAACGCTTGAATATTTCTTTTCAAAATTTCTGGGCGGCGATGTTGATATTCGTTTTAGACCTGGCTTCTTCCCGTTTGTGGAGCCAGGGGTAGAGGTTGATATGAAGTTATTGTCCGGTACTTCAAAATTACAAGGTAAGTGGATTGAGATTATGGGGGCAGGAATGGTGCATCCCAATGTTTTAAGAGATTCTGGGATTGATCCAAAAGAGTATTCTGGTTTTGCTTTTGGTATGGGTATCGATCGTTTGGCTGTAATGAAATACGGTATTAACGATGTTCGAGATTTATATACCGGTGATCTAAGATTCGTAAATCAATTTTAATTATGGCAATGACAACTCCAACTTCATATAATTGGCTCAAAGATTATTTGGGTGACTCGGAAATTTCCCCGACTGAGGTAGCGGATTTGTTGGGGGCACACGCCTTTGAAATAGAGGATGTAAAAGCTGTTTCGGGTGATACGGTGATTGAGGTGGATATTTTGCCTAATCGTTCTTCAGATTGTTTGTGTCATCGTGGAATTGCCAGAGAATTAGCCTCGATTACTGGCAAACCTTTGGCTAATGATCCTCTAAAACAAGAATTAAATTTGCCAACATCGGATTTGATTAGTGTAGAAATTGAAGATCCGGAAGCTTGTCCTCGTTTTACCGCTTCTTTAATTACTGGCATTACGGTCAAGGAGTCTCCAGCTTGGCTAAAAGAAAGACTGCAGGCCATTGGGCAAAGATCAATCAATAACATTGTCGATGCCACTAATTATGTAATGTATGCCATCGGTCAGCCGACCCATGCCTACGATGCTGATCTGTTTCCACAGGTGGACGGCCAGTGGAAATTTATGGTGCGTTACGCCAAGGTGGGTGAGATGGTAAGTCTTTTGGCAGAGTCTGGTAAATCTGAGGATCGAGACGTTGAGATGAAGGGTTCAGAGTTGCTGATCGTTGATAATTCCAGTAATACTCCAATTGGTTTGGCGGGGGTTAAGGGCGGGCGGTTTGCGGGTGTACACGAAGGTACTACTAAAGTGATTATAGAAGCAGCTCATTTTCATCCGACGCTAACCCGCAAAACCGCCCGCCGGCTTGGTATCGTAATAGATGCCAGTAAGCGGTTTGAAAATGAACCAGCCAGAGAATTGCCATCCTACGCTCAAGCTGAGATTATCAAATTGATTAAGGATATCGCCGGTGGGGAGTGCGAAGGGGTGATTGATGAGTATTTAATTAAATCTACACCAACAAAAGTCACGGTTTCAATTAAACATACCAATGCCTTGTTGGGACTAGAACTCAATAGTGATGAGATTGAAGTTATATTGAAAAAGATTGGGGCCGAAGTAACCAAAATCCCTGATGGCTTTGAAGTTATTTCGCCATGGGAAAGAACTGATTTAAATATTGAAGAAGACTATATTGAAGAGATCGGGCGCCTCTATGGATATGATCATATAAAATCAGTTATGCCGGATAAGGTTCCGCTTAGGGAAATTAATAGACGACATTATTACTCCGAACGCATCAGAAAACCACTGATCGCTCTAGGGTTTTCTGAAGTAATAACTTCGTCATTCCGCAATAAAGATACGGTTCAGTTACAAAACGCTCTCGCCAGTGATAAGACTTGTCTACGTTCAAGTTTAGGTAAAAATCTTAATGAAGCTCTAGACAAAAACGCTGGCTTCACTGATTTGCTTGGCACAATGGATACCAGAATCTTTGAGATTGGTACCGTGTTTGATTTAAAGGACGGCGGCGGAATAACAGAACATGTCTCACTAGCGATCGGAGTAAGAGTTAAACCCTCAGGCTATTCTGGTAAGGAAGATAAAATATTAAACGAAGCAATCTTGGCTTTGGAAGAGGTTCTTGAGACAAAATTGATTGCTAAGCCAGAGAAAGGCGTCGTGGAGATTGATCTAACTGAATTAGTAGCTACTTTACCGGAAGTAGATAAATATGAAACGGTCGAAAAATTAGAGGATATCCAATATAAGTCTTTTTCTATTTATCCGGCCATTAGTCGTGATATTGCTATGTGGGTGAGTGAAGACACTGGCGAGACTGAGGTGGAGACGGTGTTAAATGAAACGGCCGGTGATCTAAGGGTTAGAACCACTTTGTTTGATGTTTTTGTTAAAGACGGCCGAAAATCGATTGCTTTTCGGTTAGTTTTTCAAGCCAATGATAGGACTTTAACTGACGCTGAGGTTGGAAAAATAATGGATGGTGTCTACGAAGCTGTCGCTAAAAATAGTTGGGAGGTCCGATAAACTCTAGTATTTAATTTGCCTGCAAACAAGCAAATATTTTGTTATAATACAGCGTATTTAAATATTTATTGATTTCTGTATGCCAGCCAAAAAAGACTCAAAGAAGACCACTAAAACTACTAAAAAACCCGGCTCATACGATGCCTCATCAATATCAGTCCTCGAAGGATTAGAGCCGGTTCGTAAGCGTCCCGGTATGTACATCGGTACCACCGGACCAGACGGGTTACACCATCTTATTTGGGAAATTTTTGACAACTCCAGAGATGAGGCGATGGGTAATTTTGCCGATCGAGTGGAGGTGGTTTTGTTGCCTGATAATTACATTCGGGTGGTTGATAATGGTCGTGGTATACCGGTGGATATTCACAAACATACCAAAGTTTCAGCTCTTGAAACTATTATGACCACTCTCCATGCCGGTGGTAAGTTTGGTCAAGAGGGTGGCGGTTATAAAGTTTCCGGCGGTCTTCACGGAGTAGGAGCTTCGGTGGTAAACGCTCTCTCCACTCATATGCGAGTCGATGTTCATAAAGACGGTGGTCACTACATGCAAGAATACAATATCGGTAAGGCTAAGGCCAAGGTTAAGAAACTCAGTAGTACCAAGTTTAATGGTACCATTGTGGCCTTTCAAGCTGATCCGGTTATTTTCACTGAGATTAAGTATGATTGGAAAAGAATTGTTAATCACCTAAGACAGCAGGCCTACTTGGTAAAATCTATGCGGTTAACAGTGATTGACGCTAGAGAGTCTGATGAAAAGCTTGATCTAAAAAGCCTAACCGATCAAGTCTATTTGGCTGATACCGGTATCGAGGCACCATCTGAGACGTTTTATTTTGAAGGGGGATTAAAGTCTTTGGTGGCCTTTAATAATCACTACCAAAAACCGATTCATAAGAATATATTTTACGTCGAGAAAAATGATGTCGATGAGAAAGTGCTGTCAGTCGAAGTAGCCTTGCAGTATGTCGATGATATTAGTGCTCGTATTTCTGCTTTTGCTAACAATATCTACAACTCGGAACACGGTACCCATGTTACCGGTTTTAAGACTGCTCTGACCCGAACTCTAAATACCTACGCTAAGAAAAATAATTTCTTTTCAGCCAAAGACAAAGACGCTGGGTTTACCGGTGATGATGTGCTTGAAGGTATTACTGCTGTGGTCTCGGTCAAAATGCCGGAAATTCAATTTGAGGGACAGACCAAGGGTAAGCTTGGTTCGGTGGAAGCTAGGAGTGCTGTTGAGTCAGTGTTTGGCGAGGCCTTTTCGACCTATCTGGAAGAAAACCCTGATGACGCCAAGGCGATTATTAACAAGGTTATTATTGCTGTTAAGGCTCGTAAAGCCGCCAAAGCTGCCAAAGATAGTGTTTTGCGTAAGGGGGCTTTGGAAGGGATGTCTTTGCCAGGTAAGTTAGCTGATTGTCAGACTAAGAGTGCTGAATTATCGGAGCTATTTATTGTGGAGGGAGATTCGGCGGGTGGTTCGGCCAAGATGGGTCGAGACCGAAAGACGCAGGCTATTTTACCGCTGAGAGGTAAAATTTTGAATGTTGAGAGAGCTAGAATCGATAAAATGCTGGCTTCAGAACAGATCAAAAATCTGGTGATTGCTATGGGAACGGCAATTGGTGATGTATTTGATATTGGTAAACTTCGTTATCACAAGCTGATTATTGCAACAGATGCGGATGTTGACGGAGCACATATTCGAACCCTTTTGTTGACTTTGTTTTATCGATATTTTAAAACGTTGATTGAAAGTGGTTATGTGTATATTGCTTTACCACCACTGTATAAGATACAACGAGGTAAGGAGATACATTATGCTTTTGATGATAATGAAAAATTCTCTATTTTGAAAGATATGGGAGTTGAAATAGATGAATCAGAAAGTGATGAGGAGGGAAGTCATGAGTCTGAAGAAGAGTCAGAGGAAGAAGTGGTTAACAACAAAAAGTCTGGTAAAGTCAGAATCCAACGTTACAAAGGTTTGGGAGAAATGAACGCTGAGGAGTTGTGGGAGACAACCATGAATCCGGCCAACCGAATCCTAAAACAAGTAACGATAGAAGATGCTCAAAGAGCAGACAAGGTGTTTGATATATTGATGGGTACTGATGTGGCTGCCCGTAAGTCGTTTATTCAGTCTAATGCTCACGCCGCTAATCTGGATATTTAAATATCCAACACAAACTGGTTGCAAATCACTGTATCACTCATAAAAACTTAGATTAGATGAGTTGTTTGTATAGCTAGTCATCCAAATATCCGAGTACAGACAAAAACCCGACGATTTATCGTCGGGTTTTTGTCTGTTCCGATTTAGCTAATTTAGATTAGCTAGTTCCAGTCTGTATGTCTTACTTAACTATTTCAACTGCCCAAATAAATGAGTTGTTGTTTTGATTTGTGTCGTTTTTGGTGTTGACTTTAACACCGAAACTTTCTGTACCAGTCTTAGTGATACCTTCAAAGCCAAGAGTAAATAAAGCTCGTTCGTTTGGCTTAAGGGCTACTTGGTTGTCTGATTTATAAACAATACCTGATGGTAGATTGGCTTCAAAGAACCAATTCTCTGAAGTCTTAGTGCCAATATTTTTTACCTCAAACTGGATAGCTCCTTTTTCATCAGTTTTGATATTTGATTTTGGAATAAAAACTGAACCGTTTTGGATACCGACTGCCTTATAGGTGATTTGTAGGTCCACCTTTCCGTTTGGATCTGAGGTTGGTACTGAGTAAATTACTTCTTCGATATAAGTTGGTTCTGGCGTAGTCGGGTTAAAACCAGTGTTGATGTCTTCAATAGAGTCTATGGTTTCTTTGTCGGTTTCTGACATATCCCCGCCAGTCTCTTCGGTAGAAGTAGCTACTTCATTGTCGTTTCTGGTTGGTATACTAGAATTAACTACAGTAAAGATATTATCTTTTGATACGATCGGCTTTCTGACATCATTAGGTGTGAAAGTCATGGTGTAATGAATGTCAGTAAAACGATTTTTCTCAGATTGAGCGATGACATCTAGTGAAGTTGTATCACCGGTCGTAAAAGTATTGCCACATGAAAGAGCAATATTTTGACCAGAGTTATCTTGAAGTTCCAACATTACACCCTCCGTACAAGTATAGGAAAAGGTGTAAGTACCGGGTGTCTTTAGGGTTGACCAGTTAATGGTAAATACTTCGCCGGAGTTTATAACACTATTTTTGGTACCAACCTCGAGTTTTTCAGGGTTGTTGGTGTTGTAGACACTGTCGGCGATTGAAGCCAGTGAAGTGAAGGCGCTAGGAGCTACTGCTACTATCTTAACTGCCAACCATACCATTAGTATGATCACAGCCATAAAACCAAAAATGGCCAAAGTCTTTGTAACAGAACTCTTTTGTTCTTCGGTCACTTCTGTTTCAATGTTTTTGTTATTTTCCATAATAATATTTTAATAAATTAAGTTAAGACGATACGCACTGAGGTTAATCCTATTTCATGCTACGTTAAGTCGCCAATACTTTTTAGGTATTGGGTAGAACAGAATAATAAATAGGGGAGAACCAGGCCAGATAATACTGGCTTCTACGTACTCTTACATAATAGCATATTATTAACTAAATGTCAATTTATTTAGTCGGTACCCCAAACACCGCAACCCAAAACTCCACCCAACCGACCACCAACCCCCACAGTATGATATTATGTAATATCATACTGTTAAATAAAATAGGGAGGGTAAGGACCATATTGAATTTAGCCCTCTAGGCATTTGCTTCGGATTTAAAACAAGCACCGGACTCTATCTGGTTTATCACCTATGTCGAAAGTTTGGTTTCGAGTTCCAGCGATTAAATGAAATAGGGAGTATAACGACCATATTGAATTTAGGTCAGAATTTGCTTTAACCTTAAGCAAATTTCTGGACCATACCCAAGGGTAGAGGAAATCGGGAACCAAGTTAGATATGTCACATCGAGTCTAACAGGCACTTAATCTGCCAGTTCCAAGAATCCGCCCTAGGACAAGGGGGCGGATTCGGAACCAAGTTCGCAATATGCCCGGTGGGCATTTGCTCACTTGCTTTTTTGGGTTAAAGATAGTATAAACGCTCCAGTCTAGCTCAATCGCTCTCATAACAAAGAAATAAAACATCAGTGCTATATTGGGTCGACCAGCTCCGAATCATTTTTATTGATGATTTTTCCCCAGCTTGGCCGATCCAATATAATACTGATGTCTCACCCCTTATCTACTTTAAATAGATTATAACTTCTATATTTTATTTTGTTTATTTATTTTCCCCAAATTTAGTTAAAAACTTTAATATATAGTTTAGGTTAGCCGTTTATCTAATAAAAAATATTTAGCGATAAATATTGACATTGTTTTTTGAATGTATTCGGATAATAAAATCCGTAACTTTTATTTGACAAGAAATCAGCTAGTAATATTATGTAGTGACTCACTAGCGGACGGGGAAACTAATAGTGTTGTATGCTTATGTGTTTCCCTGTTGCAAAAACATTACTAAAGGATCCAGACAGAATAACATCTGTGTTCGGAGAAAAAGACGCCTATTGATACCTGTTGTCATTAGGTGTTTTTTTATTGTACTAAGACAATTCAATTTCTCACATCAATCACATACCACATATTGGGGTGGTATCACTTCGATACTTTATCAATATGTGAGCTGTACTTTTGTGTACCGTTCACTGGTCGATAGTTTTTATACCTTCGATTAGGTTGTTGGAGGTAATTATAAGAAGAATAATTAAATTAAAATATGACACATACAATTAGACAAACTTCAGTAGCTGTACTAGCGATTGCACTAGGAATGGTTGTGGCATTTTCATTTACAACTCCAGCATCAGCGTTCTTTGGATTTGGAGGAGGTAATGGTGATGACAATGACATCCGAGTTAGTAGTAGTAACACAGCTAATGTAAGCAACACTGTTAAGGTTGAAGCTGAAACTGGCGACAACGATGCTAACGGTGGCGATGGTGACGAAGGCGGAAACGGTGGCGACGCTAAGGGTGAGGGTAACAACACCGGCGGAGCTGGCGGCAACGGTGGCGATGGGGCCCGAGGTGGTGTAATCATTACTGGTACTGCAACTGCCTACGCCTCACTTTACAATGAGATTAATTCAAACCAGACCAGAGTTAAGGATTCTTGTGGTTGTAATGATAGAAACTACGACGTAAGGTCACTATTTGGCCGTCGAGGTGGTGATGATGGTGACGATAACGATGTTAAGGTTGAAAGCTCAAATAACGCAACTGTAAACAATAACGTTGAAGTTGAAGCTGAAACTGGCGACAACGATGCTAACGGTGGCGATGGTGACGAAGGCGGCAACGGTGGCGACGCTGAAAACAAAGGTGGTCATGATCGAGATAGCAAAGACCTTAGACGAGGTGGTTTTAATTTCTTCTGGTGGATGAATGAAGACGAAGATGATAATTCAAACACTGGTGGTAAGGGCGGAAACGGCGGCAACGGTGGCGAAGGTGGAGATATTGCTACTGGCAATGCTGACGCCTCAACTGATGTCAAAAATTTCGTAAACCGAAACCAAACTCGTATTGTGCGAGGTAGTCGATAATTGTCCAAAGACTTTTAGGTGATTGAGAGAACTTTAGTTCTCCCTTCACTAAGGTCACAATTTACTAAAAAATAGTGATCTTTTGAGGGTAATAAAAGTAGAATTTATGAAAAATAGCTTTATTGTCACTGTATTTCTAATAACAATATTTGTCGCTAACACTTCTTTGGTGTCAGCCAATTCAGTCGTTAATTCTGTTTCAGTGAAGTCATCAAGTAGTAACGGTGATAGTAGCTCTAAAATAAATATCGAAACTATTGTCGATGGAAAGACTGTAGAAAAATACTCTTATTCTTCTAACGAGGATGAGGAAATATCATATTCCTCATCAGTCAAAGTTGATGGTGATGAGGTCAGTATGGCTACCAGTGTCGCCGCCTCTAGTTCCGGTGCCAGCCAGAAAATCGATTTATATAAAAAACTACTTAATTTATATAAAGAGTTGTTTAAATTATTAACCACCCTAGGAGACTAATCTCATTTGACTATGTATATACTATCTTCAAAACAAAATAAAAAATCACATAAGTTGGTTAGCTTGACCCTGGCTATTATTTTGGTCTTCCAGCTTTTCTTAGGGAGCTTGAGTGTGGCCGAGGCGGCCGACGTGGAATTTGAAGCGGTAACGGAAGTAACTCCGACCGAAGCGGTGGTAAAAGAGGTGGCAGAAGATAATAATGAAGAGACCGACAAAGTTAGTGATGATGATAGTGTGGACGAATCAAAAGTTAATCCTACCGAAGCGGAAAAAGAAGTAAAAGAAAATGACGGAAGCGAAGGCGAAGACAATGGGGAAGGTGAGTCAGTGGTGGTAACGGGTGAAGCTTTGGCTGGAACGGAGTTATTAAACGAATTAAATACTAATGAGCTAACTACGGCCGTTGGTACCAGTAGTGAATCAGGTGAAATGTCTGAAGCGTCTGATGATGACGTGATGGCGAGTTCAACTCAATCAGCCACCAGTTCGTCAAGCGAAGATAATTTTTTTGATGATTTATCAAAAGAGAGTCCGTCTACAATCAAGGCTACTAATACCAGTGAAGCCAATCTGGAGAATAATCTAGAGGTCGAAACTAATACCGGCTCTAGTACAGCCAGTGGTGGTGAAGCTTTGGTAAGCACTGGTAATGCCTACGCTATTGCCAATGTAGTCAATCTGGTTAATACCAACATCATAAACTCCAACGGTTTTATTGAATTTTTCTCTTCGCTTGGTTTTTCAAACATCGATCTCAGAAATATGTTTGATGTCTTTAGAACGGCCGAGTCCACAATTCCTTGTCTACCTTCGGTGTGTGGTGATAATGGGATTGTTTACAATGTCAACAATGATAATAACGCCACCATCAACAACAATATCAGTGTGCTGGCTAATACCGGTGGTAATTCAGCAAACGGTAACCAAAACGCCCTAATCCAAACCGGCGACGCCTACGCCGTGGCTAATGTTTTTAACATCGCCAATACCAACATAACTGACTCAAATTATTTACTACTTTCTTTCAGTAATCTTGGTGATCTAAACAGTGATATTGTTTTACCTAATTCAAATATTTTCCAAACTTTATTTGGTAGTCGAGGTGGGGCGAGGGCTAGTGTCAGTAATACTAATATTGCCAGTACCACCAATGCTCTTAGTGTGTCAGCCAATACTGGTGACAATCAAACTGATGGCGGTGTGATCTTAACGGGTGAAGCCAAGGGAAGCGGTAGTGTGGTTAATCAAATAAATCAGAATTTCTTTGGGGCTGATACGTTTCGTATTTTGCTTAGAGTGCACGGCGATTGGTCTGGTAGTGTGTATGGTTTGCCTGAGGGGATGTCTTGGGCGGAAACTGACCAAGGTATTCAGTTGTTTATGAATCCAGAAGCCGAAGGGAGTGGTGGCGGGACTGGTTACAATGTCACTAATACCAACCAAGCCACTATAAATAACAACGTCTCGGTCATGGCTTTGACTGGCGATAATAAAGTGTCAGGAGGAAATAGTGCCGTCCTAACCGGCGATGCCTATGCGGCCGGAAATATCATGAACGTAGTTAACACTAATGTGCTTGGTCAGAACTGGGCCTTGTTAGTGTTTGATATTTTTGGAGATTGGTCTGGAGATATCTCTTTTGGTAGACCAGATTTGTGGGTTGGGGGAGTGGCTCATTCAAATGATAGTCCGATCATGCCGGGTTCAAGTGTTGACTATACTTTCACTGTTATGAATCTTGGTGATAGTCCGGCTAAGGGGGTGGTTCTTGAAAATGCCTTTCATTCTAATTATTTAAATGTACCAAATGAAGAGGAGCAAACTATCAATCAGTATACTAAGGGTCTACAGTTTGCGGTCGGTGATTTGGAGCCGGGGGAATCAAAAGAAATCACTTTTAGGGCCAAAGTCGATGAGTCATTGTTGAGGTACAAAAAAACCAATATAGAAATGCTGGCTAATGTCTACGCTGAAACCAATGAGGATAATCTTGATAACAACAAAGAAAGTGTCACTGTGATTGCTGGTACTAAGAAAAAGGATTCAGAGCCAAGTATGACTTTTGCCGGAAAAATGTATATCAGCAAAACAGCTAGCGTCAAAAAAACCACTCTGCCGGCCAAGGTTACTTATACTATCAATCTGGTTAATAAAGGAGGACCGATCTACGGAGCGGTTTTGAGAGATGTTTTAGAAAATAGTGAAGGTTTGGTCTTGTCTCAAGAAGATTGGGAGTTGGGTGATATTATGACTGGTGAAACGATCGAGGTGAGCTATGATATAGATTATCAAGAGGGAATGGAAGGGGGTGTGTATACCAACACCGCTCAATTAGCCGGATATGATCGGTCTCGAAATCTACACTACAGACAACAATACTTATCAGACGTGGCGACAGCTGATGTAGAGATTATTGGTGGTAAAGTGCTTGGGTTGGCTACTTCAGTTTGTCCGGCTTATTTGGAAAACTTTTTAGGACAAGGTTATGATAATGATAGTGAAGATGTGTTAAAACTTCAGTCTTTTCTAAAAAACGTAGAAGATTTAGATGTTGATGAGACTGGTGAGTTTGATTCCAAGACCCATCAGGCGGTCAAAGTTTTTCAAGATAAATATAAAACCGAAGTGTTGACCCCTTGGGGTATGGCACAATCTTCTGGCTATGTCTATCTGACTACTCGGAAGAAGATAAATGAATTAGCTTGTGGAGAGACCATATCTTTCCCTCTAACCAGAAGTCAGGAAAATGAAATTTCTCGCTTCCGCTTCGCTTCTAGTGTGCCACTTGAAGGAGAAGAGGAGTTGGTGACTGTCCATGATGTGCCGGCCATTGTGCCAGAGCCGGAAGAGGTGATATTTGAAAAACCGCTGGCGACTTTGCCAAAAGAACCAGACCTAAATCCGTCAGATATCCAGACCGCTAGTACCACCGCTCGGTTTAAGAGCTGGATGATGCAAAAAGTCAGATTGTTGTTATCAACCGTGGTTAGCTTAAATTAAATAACCCTTAGAGTATTTAAAAGCGGACCTTATAAAAATATTAGGACCGGCAACGCTATCTCGTTGCCGGCTCCTAGCCTGCGGTCGATCCCGCCTCATGCTATTGCAGAATACTCCTTGAGCACCTTAGCCTTAAGCTTCTTGTTGCTCAGGCTGGTAGCTGTCACAATACCCTTTCGGCAACCGTTTCGGTAGTAACCCGACACCAGCACCGTAGCTGATCGGGATTCTGGGTCGTAGCCGATCAGCTCAGCTTGGCCACAAAGAATATCAACAAAGTTTATCCAGTTGAAAAGGGTCCTTTTACTCTCGATATTGGTAATTTTCACTTGGTAGTGCCAGAGTGTCAGAGGCGCCGTATCGTGATCGGGGGTTAAGACCTTCCTAGTTGTCATCTTCTTTCTACCTTTTTTTTGTTTCTTGCCTTTAATAAATATACAACAGATATTTTATCTGTAAAGAGTACGTAAAAAGAGTAGGCTATTGGGTATTTATTAAAGCCTAATTGTCATTATCGGTGATGAGTCTGTCAAGACTATCTCCAACCAACATTTTTTGTACCAAACCTTGATGATCAGCAAATACTTTTTGATCAGGATCGTTAGTAGTATTAACTTTCATCAAAATCCCGTCAGGGGAGACTTGGTGGGTGGTGGAGAAATTATTGGTTGAAATTTCAACTACTCGACTGTCATCATCAAAAAACCTAACCCGAACTCTGTAAATAGTTTCGTATCTAAATTCTTTTGAATCAATTTCCTTGGGGGCTAATGGAATTTGTCTGAGCGATTCCATGGTAAGACTTAGTTAAACAAAGACTCAACTACTGATTTAACATCACCACCTTCAGCTTTTCCGGCTAATTCTTTCATAACGGCTCCGACTAAGACCCCTATTTTTGACTTGTCCTCAATACCCAATTCGGCCTTTTTTGTCTCAGCTACAGGTCGGATTTGCTCTATGGTCATCATGGTTGGTAAATATGCTTCCAGTATCACTAATTCGGCTTTTTCTGGCTCAGATAAATCAATACGACCAGCGGCTTCAAATTGGGTGATGGATTCTTTGCGCTGTTTAGCCAAGCGCTTAATAACTGCCAAAGTACCATCATCATCTAATTTATCTTGTGGAGTTTTGCCGGTAGCTACTAATTCATTGGTGCAGGCGGTCATAATGCTACGAATAGTACGCAAGCGAACCTCATCTTTAGCCTTCATAGCTTCCTTCATAGAAGTTCTAATATCATCGTGTAGGGACATAAATATATATAAATTAATTTAGACCATTTTAACACAGATATGACATAAGACACCGGAACTTCATAGATTTAGACAGTGTCGAGGGTTCGGTATTTTATGCTAAAATTACAGCCATGGAACCAATATTTATCGTAATTGTATTGCTTTTGTTGGCAATTTTTGGCGTGTTAGTTTATGTCTTTTTTATAAAAACCGAAGTTCGGTCTGAAAAACCAAATGAAAGCATGTTGTTAATGCAACAACAGTTGCAGGAACTATCAAGAACCATGCGAGAGCAGATGGGTGAGAGCAATAAATTAGCAAGAGAGGGAAGTCAAATGCAGTTTCGGGAGAGTAAGGAGTTGATGCAACAAATCAATAAGGAAGTAAACGAACAAATCCACGCCATTCAGGAAAGTATTAGCGAAAAGTTATTGGGAGTGCAAAAGCATGTCTCGGAGGTAAGTGAAAGCAGTAAGCAAGTATTCACCATCGCCGAACAGCTACAAAACCTAGAAAAGGTTCTGAAACATCAAAAGCAAAGAGGTAACTTAGGTGAGGCTAGTTTACAATTAGCACTTGAAAATATATTACCGACTGGCTCATACAAGCTCCAGTATGTATTTGATGGGGGAGAGATTGTTGATGCGGTGGTTGTTACTAAAGACGGTATGATTCCAGTTGATGCCAAGTTCTCGTTAGATAATTACCGTCGGCTGGTAGATGCTACCGACGAGTCCGAAAAAGAGGCGCTAGAGAAAGAGTTTAAAAATGACCTAAAGAAAAGGATTGACGAAACAGCCAAGTATATCAGGCCTAAAGACGGTACTCTGCCTTTTGCTTTTATGTTTATTCCAGCCGAAGCTATTTATTATGATTTACTCGTAAATGAAGTCGGTTCGGTTAAGGTTAACACCCGCTCGCTGATTGATTATGCCTATCGTGATAAAAACGTGATCATTGTCTCACCAACGACCTTCGCCGCCTATCTACAATCGGTCTTGTATGGTTTTAGAGCTTTTAGAGTAGAGGAGGGAGCTAAGGAAATTCAAAAGAATGTCGAAAAATTGACCCGTCATCTGCAAGCTTATAATGAATACTTTGATAAATTAGGTAATTCGCTTAGTACCACCGTCAACCACTTCAATACGGCCCATAAGGAACTAGGAAAGATTGATAAGGATGTGGTTAAGATAACCGAAGGAGAGGGTTTGGGTTTTGAGTCACTAGCGATTGAAAAACCGGTAAAAGCGGTCGATTAGAAAATAAAAACAGCACAGTTGCCTGTGCCAGTGCCGTCGCCCACCAAATTGTGGGCGACACAATCTTTTGTTGCTAATTGTAGTGTTGCCTACCAAATATTTTGGTGGGAGGTATTGTCGGTGAGGTTGTTCTTCTTGGATAAAAGGTCCCTGCCTTATGTTTCAAAAATTGATGAATGACCCTTTCTTGCATCAGGTGATTTATCATTTTGGCGCTGAAAAGATAGACTATAATCTCTCTTGATTCATAGATCAAGATGAGTTCACCCTCCCGCCCAAACTGCAGGTTTATAGGGTGTCCGGTTAGGTCGTTAGCCAACAAGGCTATTTCAATTGACTCCACTTTTGATAAATCCTGAGCCGGGTCATGATTGATGAAAAGGTTCCCCTTATTCAGTCTGATACAGGCCCACATTCTTTCCTCCAGTCTCTCCAGAGCTATTTAGTAAAACACTACACTATGTGTTGCAATTTACAAGCTTTTCTTGTATTATTGCGCCCATTACAACCAAACGAGCGAGTGTTCTGTCAGATTTATTTGAACAAAACTGAGCGAGTGAAGGGTGTATGAATAATATTCATATGGCAACAAAAACAACTACACAGGGTGATTTTGCGGTGATTGAAACCGGTGGAAAACAATACGTTGTTTCCGTTGGTGATGTACTCGAAGTTGAGTTATTAGCTGAACATGAAGCCGGTAAAAAGGTGGAATTTGATACTGTGCTTATGACTGATGTTAGTCAGGCAACAAAGGTGGGAACACCTTATGTGGCGGGCAGTAAGGTGACAGCGACTTTGGTAGAAGAAACCAAGGGACCGAAACTATCAATTTTGCGGTACCAAGCTAAAAGTAACCGAGATCGTAAGATTGGTCATCGACAGAAATACGCCAAAATCAAAATCGAATCAATTAAGTAAAAACATCCGTCTAGCTATCCTCGGGCTAAAGTCACGGGGTATTCTGGACGGACCAGTAAAATTGATACTGAAACAAAAAATCCCTCTCGGGGATTTTTTGTTTCTATTTTCATAGAACGTATATAATAAATAAGCTGGCTTTTATGGTTGTGAATTTATATAATGTAGTTTGTTCAGTAAAATAGTTTGTTGTATTTCTGGGGAGAGTAGCCTACATCCAACGGAGTGGATAATAGGTGAAAACAGAGGGATGCCAGTAATGGGCAACACATAAGACCGGGTGTTACACCCCTCGGCCACGGCGGCTAAAGTTTTCGCCGTGGTCTGTATTATTTTAAGCTGTTTTGTTGCCAAATATATTCAAATAATATTTTCATATTTTCAGCGTAGGCGCTATCTTTGATGGTGCGAACGCTCATATTATTTGCGTCTCTGGTATCGATCAAAATAACTGTATCGTTGTAGATATATATGGTGTTTGTAATAGGGAGGTTTGATTTGGCTACCCAAATGTAATCTTCTGGTAGTGGAGTCGATTCAACCTCGGGGCTACTAGATGAGAAGATTACTCTTGATTTAACACTAGCCTCAATTCTGGCGTGGGTATAAGCTTTACGTTCCTCAAGCGATAGATTGTTTTTTAGACTGTCAAAGTCAGCGAAAAAACGGAGTAATTCAGGTTTTTCATCTAAGATAGCTTGTCTGGCAGCCATAACGGCTTTTTTACCATACTGAATCGTGGAGTTTGTTTGGTCTGTCATATTTTTAGTTTAACCCATTGTGGGAGTCTAGACAATTGACAATTGTGAGCTGGGGATTTGTTACTTAGTGACGATTCTCCAAGGCGTTTTTAATAGTTTCTGGGTCGGCGTATTCCAGCTCACTTCCCGTAGATAGACCTCGACCAAGTACAGAAATCTTTAAATTACTTTGCTCCAGCATCTCTTTTAGTAATGTCTCCACGTAGCGAGCGGTATTTTCACCATCAGGATTAACAGCAAAAGCTAAGATTATTTCGGTTAATCCGTCTTTAGTTTTTTCTGTAACTAGGGCTTTTAGGGCACCGCCTCTTATTTTGTTATTAACTCGTTCAGTCAAAAGGGGAATCGTGCCACCAAGGACGAAATATAATCCATTGTAGGTCTGACCCCTTTCAATAGCTTGTACATCACTATCGTTGCTTACAACCAATAATTTACTTTGGTCACGATTGGTGTCGTCGCAAATCGAACAGAGGACACTACTACCACCATTTCTAGCAAAAAAGCGACGACAACTGTGGCACTCCGACACGGTATTTTTGAGCGAGGTTATCAGTGAGGCCAGTTCTTCGGTCTCGGCTTCTGGTAGTGAAAGTATATGGAAGGCGAATCGCCTAGCTTGGCGGGCCCCGATACCAGGGAATTTTTCAAATTGCTCAATTAGCTTATCTAGGCTGTTCATAGCTAAAAGTTGTCGTCGTTACCAACACTCGCTACGTGATGAGTATCAATGTTTAAGAAGCGCACGTGCCGATCATCAAAGTATAATTCTGCCGCCCCGACCGGACCATTACGGTGTTTTTCTACTAATATTTCAGCAATATTGGGACGATCTGATTCCTTATTGATTTTATCTTCACGGTGGATGAACATGACCACGTCAGCGTCTTGTTCGATGGAACCGGAGTCACGTAGGTCGGATAGCCTTGGCTTACCCCCGCGTTGTTCAACTGCTCTCGACAACTGTGATAGAGCCAATACTGGAACATCAAGCTCTCTGGCCATGATCTTTAGAGAGCGGGAAATCTCTGTTACTTGTTGGACCATCGAATCGCTGGCTTTGGTATTGGTTGGGCTCATAAGCTGGAGATAGTCAACAATCAGTAGATCAAGCCCATGTTCATTCTTAAGTCGGCGAGCTGATGAGCGCATTTTTAAAATATTGGTACCAGGTAGGTCGTCAATGTGAATTTTTGCTTCTGACAATCGAGTCATAGCATCTTGTACAGCTTCAAATTCTTGATCGGTGGAAAGACGACCGGTTCGTAATTTCCATGAATCCACACCAGCCTCTGAGGCTAGCATACGATCGACCAACTGTTGGTCGCTCATTTCCAGTGAAAAAATACCAACGGAAGCACCGTGTTTTAGGGCCGAGTTTCTGGCCATATCAAGGGCGAAGGTGGTTTTACCCATGGATGGTCTGGCGGCTAATATAATCAGGTCAGATTTTTGAAAACCGGACAGGATATTGTCTAGTGATTGAAAGCCGGTTGGAACCCCGCGGTGAACATCTTGGTTGGCGCTTAAATGTTCAAATCTTTCCCAGGCCTCACTTAAAGAACTACCGATGGTTTTGAACTTCTGTTTTATAGACGAATGGGTCACTCCATAAATCTTTTTCTCGGCTTGGTCTATGGTGTCGTCAATATTCTCCGGATCAGAAAAACCTAATTCGGCAATATCGTCGGCGGCGTGAATCAATCCTCTTAAGACAGCTCGACCGGAGACTACGTCGGCGTAGTAGAGAGCGTTTCCAGCCGCCGGAACACTTTCTATTAATTCGGTCAAAAATACCGCCCCACCAACCCTCTCTAACTGGCTATTGGCTTTAAGCTTGTTTGATAGTGAAACAATATCAATCGGATCACCTTTGGTAAAAATTTCTAAAGCGGCTCGATATATTTCACTGTGTTTATCGGCGTAAAAACTCTCCGGATAAACGGTAGTGGAGACATCGTGCATGACATCTGGTTTGAGAATGATAGCACCGAGCAAAGCCCGCTCCGCCTCGATATTATGGGGTGGTACCCTAAGTCTTTTGTCTGTTAGTCTACTTGCTTCAGCCATAATTAGAGCTTAGTATACCACGCAAAAAATTTATTGTTTTGGTGTCCAAAACCAAGATTTATACGTATAGGTAGGGTATAAAATGGGGAAAAGTAGGTATTTTAAATGGGTAGTTATTTTTTAGATACCTTCACTCCTTCACTCGAATCTTCTAATAGATAACCTTGTTGGTCTAATATAGCTCTGATTCTGTCAGCTTCCGGCCAATTCCTAGCCACTCTGGCTATTTCTCTTTCTTCGATTAAGACTTGTACTGCTTCTGGTAGATCAGCGATTTTTAAGTGAGAAAATATTTTAGCCCCGTCTTCGCTTTTGGAATCAAGTCCTAGACCAAGCAGACCATCAAGTTCGACGATGGTCGCACGTTTCTCTCCTTTGGTCAGTTTATCATCTTTAACAATTTCCCAAATAAGAGCGATTACTTGTGGGGTATTCAGGTCGTCATTGATAATATTGATGGCTTTTTGTTGATAGTTTCCGTCCGGTCTGCCTTTTTCGTCCGCCCAGTCTACGAAAATTAATTTTCTTAGTTTAGTGAAGGCTTGTTTGGAGGCTTCTAGGGCTTCATAGCTGAAGTTGACTTTAGTTCGGTAGTGAGAGGTTAAAAGCCAGTATCGGTATTCAAGCGCTGAATAACCAGCTTGGTATAATTCATTCATAGTCAGTCCATTACCATCAGACTTGGCTATTTTTTGGTTGTTAATTTGGAGGTGTTCAGAGTGCATCCAGTATTTAGAAAATTGTTTTCCGGTAGCGCTTTCACACTGAGCAATTTCACCATTGTGGTGGGTAGGAATGTTGTCAACTCCGCCCGTATGAATGTCGATCTGTTTACCCAAGGTGGCAAAGGCCATCGCTGAACATTCAATGTGCCAACCAGGAAAACCAAGACCCCACTTGCTTTTCCAGCCTAAGGTGCCGTATTTCCAAAGAGCAAAATCAGCCGGATGGTGTTTTTCAGGATTGATCTCGGTCCTATTGGCGCTTTGTTGTCCATCTAGGTCTATATTGCCAAGACGACCGTAGGTTGGGAATTTTGATATATCAAAGTAAATACCGTCACTGGTTTCGTAGGTGTAGCCCTTTTGTTCTAGGGTTTCAATTAGTCTGATCTGTTCATTAACATAATCACTGGCTCTGGCAAATTGAGTGGGTTTAATTATATTGAGAGCCTCTAAGTCATTATTAAAAGCTTTGATATATCGATCAGACAAAAGTCGCATTGATTCAAGTGAAACATCCATTTTTTCACGCCTAAGACCCTTCATCATTTTGTCGTCGCCGGTGTCAGCGTCTGAGCTTAGATGACCGAAGTCAGTGTAGTTGATGGTGTGATTTACTACGTAACCATTGTACAAAAGAGTTCTTTTCAGGGTGTCCACAAATACATAAGCTCTTAGATTGCCAATGTGTACATAGTCATAAACGGTTGGGCCACAGCTATAGATGCGAACTTCTTTGTTTGATAATGGTTCAAATATCTCTAGGCTTCTAGATTCGGTGTTAAAGAGTTGCAAGGGAGGGAAGTTGAGTGGTTGATTTTTGGTATTGAATAGTGAAAACATTGGTCAAAGTTTACCACATTCTGACTGGTTTTTTATGGATGGTTAATTGGGGATGGTGTAAGTTGAGTGAGTACCAGAGAGGGGATGAAATCGGGGGGATATTTTTTTACGAATCCAAACTTATATGCCATAATGGCTGTTAATTATGGATAATAAACAATTTGTCGGGGAGACGGAAAGAAAGAGTCGTAGTTTTTTGGGAGCAGGTCTGGCTATGGTACTGGCTGGAGCGGCCTTTTTCTCTGGTTTGCAGATCGGTTTAAATGACTCCTTTAATAATGGAGAAAAGATGCAAGCAGGCATAATTTCAGCTCTGTTTGCTTCACCGAAAGCACCGGCTGAGGATGTAAATTTAGATGAATTTTGGCGAGTTTGGAACTTAATGGATGAAAAGTACGTAGTTGATAGTGAGGCTGAACCAATAACCGATGAAATGAAGTTACACGGAGCCATCGCTGGTTTGGTCGCTAGCTACAATGATCCTTATTCAGTATTTTTTCCACCTAAGGAATCTGAAGAATTCAATGAGACTATTTCCGGAAATTTCAGTGGGGTCGGTATGGAGGTGGGGATACGTAATGATCTAATAACAGTGATCGCTCCTTTACCTAATACTCCGGCCGAAAAGGCGGGGATTCTGTCAGGTGATGTGATTGCAAAAATAGATGGTGAAACCACCGAAAGATTGAGTATCGATCAAGCGGTTGACTTAATCCGTGGTGAGCAAGGCACCACCGTCAATCTAACAGTATTTAGAGAGGGTGAATCTGAATTGTTGGAGATCAGTGTGGTGCGTGACGTTATTACAATTCCAACTATTGATACCAAACAAGAGGGTGATGTATTTATAATTTCTCTTTATAACTTTAACGCTCTCTCTGAAGCCATGATGCAAGATGCTTTGCGTGAATATGTCCAAAGTGGTACCAAAAAAATGATCTTAGATTTACGGGGTAATCCTGGTGGTTTCTTACAGAGCGCCAACGCTATCGCTTCGTACTTTTTACCGGCCGGAAAAATCATAGTTCGTGAAGATTTTGGCGGGGGACAGGATCAGGTGTTATACCGTAGTCAAGGTAAAGTATTACATGACTTTGCACCCGATGAATTGGTGGTTTTGGTAGACGGCGGTTCAGCTTCGGCTTCTGAGATTTTGGCTGGTGCTTTGCAGGAGCATAAAGTAGCGACTTTAATTGGTGAGACTACTTTTGGTAAAGGTTCGGTTCAGGAATTGATTGATTTACCAAATAAGGCGGCGCTTAAGGTAACGATTGCTCGTTGGTTTACTCCAAACGGAAAATCTATCTCAGAAGGAGGGTTAGAGCCTGATCTTGTTATAGAACGTACCCCCCAAGACAGACTAAATGATATCGATCCCCAATTAGAGGCTGCTCTAAAGTGGGTACACGGTGAACGAGATTTTGTCTCGACTTTAAATCAAGATGAAGAAGCTGAGACTGAATAAAGTCTTACTCAATATTACTTGACCCCTTATCAGTCTGTTTACGACTGTGTTATACTAACGACCATATTGGTAAGTTATAGATTGATTATGCGTGTAATTCTACTCAAAGATGTGGCTAAAATAGGTCGTCGGTTTGAAATAACTGAGGTACCTGATGGGTATGCTTTAAATAAGCTTATTCCTCAAAAAATGGCTGAACCAGCCACCCCAAACAACCTTAAAAAAGTTAAATCGATGCAAGCCAAGCAAGATAGCTTAAAAGCCACCGATGACGCTAATTTTGATAAGGTGGTTGAAGCTTTGTTTGATAAAACCATCACTATCTCAGCCAAAGCCAATTCAGAGGGTGGTCTTTTTCAGGCCATCAAGCCATCGGACATCGCTGATAAATTATCAGACGTCGCTGGGGTAGGGGTTTTGGCTGATCTGGTGCAGATTAGTGACCCGATCAAACACGTGGGAGAGTGGTCTATAACCTTAGCCTTGGGTGAAAAAACCGCTCCAATCAAATTGGTGATTGAAGCCGAATAAGCTAACGAATCATATGCTTAAGAAACAAATAATACAAATACTTGTTGTACTTGGGGTTAGTGCAGTGATTATTGCTTTATTGGCTATGTGGTTTGAACAAAGATTTGCTCCACCGGAGATCAATCTGACCAGCGATGAGGAGGGTGAGATTGCGACTGATACCCCACTGACAATAGATGAAATAGAGAGGAAACTTAAAAGTATAGAAACAGCCAACGCTATGAATCCAACAGCTATAATAAATACAAATAAAGGAGTAATTGAAATTGAACTTTTTGAAGATGTGATGCCGATTACGACCGGTAACTTTATCACTTTAGCCGAACAAGGTTTTTATAACGGAATCCAATTTCATCGGGTGATTCCTAATTTCATGATCCAAGCCGGTGATCCTAATACAAAAGGTCCGGACAAATCAACTTATGGCCAAGGTGGTCCAGGTTTTACTATCCAAGATGAATTTGTGGATAATCCTAAGTTATCAAACGTTCGAGGCACCATTTCAATGGCTAACACCGGTCAACCAAATTCAGGTGGTAGTCAATTCTTTATCAATACTAGAGACAATGTGAATCTAGACTTTGATAAACAACCACTAACTTCTAAACACCCGGTGTTTGGTCAGGTTCTTAGTGGTATGGAGGTGGTCGATGCTATATCGACTACAGAGACTGGTCCCAACGATTTGCCGGTGGAACCAGTGGTTATTGAGTCAGTTACCATTGAGCGAGGTGGTTCTAATTAAGGTTGTTAAGACTCGATAATAGATAAAACAAAGAGGGCGCCCATGTATGGGCGCCCTCTTTGTTTTCTGTCGATCTCAAACCTACGAAGCAATCACCTCGACAGATTTCTTTGATCTAGTAGTACCGTCGAATTTTGTCTTGCGCACATTCTTGAAGGCTACCACACCATCACACAAAGCAAATAGGGTATGGTCGTTAGCTACCTTAACGTTTTTTCCGGCCTCAATTTTAGTTCCTCGTTGTCGGACCAAAACTTCGCCAGTTTTCACTCGCTGTCCGTCGTTACGTTTTACTCCAAGGTATTTTGGCTTGGAGTCACGCAGGTTTTTGGAAGTACCACCGGCTTTCTTAGTTGACATATAATTACGTTATAATAAATGAAATATAATGGGTGAGAGTATACAAGATAAGTTCAATAAATTCAAGGCCTTATTGGTTGAAGATTCGTTATTCTACAGTGGGTTGATTCTGTTAATTGGGGCGACCTCTTTTGGTTTAGGACGATTATCGGTTGTTGATTCTAGCCATATTGTTGGCCCAGTCGTCGATATTGAGCAGTCGGCCATGGTTACAGTGTCGCCACCAACCGCTAAGGCGGAGGTAACTGATCCTATAAATCCGGTTAGTTCGGAGCCGGTCTCAGAAAAGGCTTATGTTGGTTCAAAAAACGGCTCCAAGTATCATCTTCTTAGTTGTCCGGGGGCCAAGCAAATAAAGGAAGAAAATAAGGTATACTTTAGTTCAATTGCTGAAGCCGAAAGTAAGGGCTATACTCCGGCCGGTAATTGTAAAGGTTTATGAAGACTGTGATTAAATTATTTAAACAAGCCGGTTTATTATGGTATCACTCTGGTGCCGATACTATGGCGGCGGCGGTTTCTTATTACGCCATGTTTGCTTTAGTGCCCCTGATTTTGTTCTCACTCTACGTGGTTAGTATTCTCTACGGTGAGGAATATGTGGTCGAAGTAATGTTGGCCTGGGGGAGTGGTATGGGAACCGGTGTCGTTCTCTTGTTGAAGGAAGCGGTAGCTAATCTGTCTAATAATCCACCTGTGTTATTTGCGCCGGTGGTGGGAGCAACTTTTCTACTTTTGGCGGTACTGATATTTATGAACACCTTTACCAAGGGGTTGCATAATATCTGGGGTAGTTCACACATTGGCTTTTTGGCCACTTTTCAAAAATCTGTTCGAGCTTTGGTCTACGTTTTTATCTTGCAAATTTTTATTATTGCCTTGATTGCAGCCGAATTCGCCTTCGCTCTCATTTTTGAAGGAGCCCCTTTTGCTACTTATCTTATTAATATTCTTTACGTTTTTGCTTTTACAGTCTTGGTGGTTCTCTTGTTTAGTGTCTTACCCCTGTCTGATATACCGAGCTTGGAGAGTCGGGTTTATGGCGGTCTTATCGCTGCTTTGTGTTTTGTGATGGGTAAAACTTTTGTCTCTTTTCATATTGCGGTTACTCCCATTCCTGATTTGTTTGGAGCCGCCGGAGTAGCTTTGGTTTTGTTGTTGTGGGTTTATGTCAGCACCTCTTTTGTTTATTTTGGAGCCGCTTTTGCCAAGGTACATGATGAAATGAAAAACCGTCAGATTGATATTAGAATTGAAAATAATATAGACAATTAGATATGTTAATAGTAGATGTTGAAGGATCAGGAACTGAGTATAACGTTCATTCGATAGTCTCAATCGGGGCTATTGATTTTAACAATCCCGACAATCGTTTTTATGGTGAGTGCAAGATTTGGGACGGGGCTCATATAATGGACGGAGCCTTAGCCGTTAATGGTTTTACTGAAGCTGAAATATTGGACGAGACCAAAATGACTGAAGGGGAGCTTGTTACACAGTTTTTGGAGTGGTCCGAGCATTTGGGAGACAAAACGATTGTCGGACAAAATCCGTCTTTTGACAGAGATTTTTTACGAGCAGCGGCTTTCCGTGCCCATTTGTCTTGGATGTTGGCTTACCGTACTCTGGACACTCATACTATGTGCTACATGCATATGATTAAACGAGGTCTAAAGCCACCGATTGATCCTCAACACAAAAGATCAGCCCTAGATCTCGATGCTGTCTTAAATTACTGCGGTATACCAGAAGAACCGAAACCACACAATGCTTTAACGGGCGCTCTCTCTCACGCCGAGGTCACTTCTCGTTTGTTATATGACAAACCTTTGCTAGCAGAATTTTCTCATTTACCAATTCCGTGGCTTTAGACAGTTTCTTAGAGTCTGTCTGACTCAAAATCTTAATCTTATACACGTAATTTTTCTTAGTCGGTTGTTCTTAGTGATACACTATTCATAATGGTAAAAAAGTTATTTGGTAGAGGTAAGGTTAAGGTACATAAAAGTAAGATCGTACCGCATTGTCGGGTAGTAACTGATCTGCTTGATCCGGGTGGAGAAAATGGTGATGCTATTCAGTCATGGCGAATTTTCAGAATCATGTCTGAGTTTGTGCAGGGCTTTGAAATATTGAGAAAACACGGGTTGGCGGCCACTGTATTTGGTAGCGCTAGAACTAATCCGGCTGATCCTTACTATAAAGCAGCTGAAGAACTTTCGTCTAGATTAGCTAAAAAGGGCTTTACGATTATGACTGGTGGAGGGCCGGGTATTATGGAAGCGGCTAATGTTGGTGGTTTTAAGGTAGGTGGGAAGTCGATTGGTTTTAATATACAATTACCGTTTGAACAAAAACTAAATCCTTACACCACTGAATCATTAAATTTTGATTTCTTTTTTTCACGTAAGGTGATGTTATCCTTGGCTTCTGAGGTTTATATCTATTTCCCCGGTGGTTTTGGAACCATGGATGAATTATTTGAAATAGTGACTCTGATACAAACCAAAAAAATCGAACCGATTCCAGTAGTGCTTTACGGTAAAGATTTCTGGGAACCAATGTTAGCTTTTGCTGAAAAGGTAATGCTCAAGAAATATAAAACCATCAGTCCGGAAGATTTGGAAATATTTCACTTGGTAGATACCGTTGACGATGCCTACAAGTATATTTTGAAAAATGTAAATTGTAATTCAGTAAGACAGGTGTAATGACCTTGGGATAGTTATGACTTATGTATTATTTGATATCGGTGGCACTAAGACCAGAGTCGCCTTAAGTGATGATCTAAAAACCTTGGGTGAGGTGGTTAAATATAAAACACCGAAAACCGCCAAGAAAGGAGTCGAGGAAATGGTTAAAGCTATTTCGTCACTTACCAGTGAACCAATTAGAGGTATGGCTGGTGGTATTAGGGGCACTCTAAATGCCGATAAAACTGAGATGGTCCACGATACCGTTTTGACTGGTTGGGTGGATGAACCTTTTATAAAGCAACTGGAAGAGAAATTAAATACAAAGATATTTTTAGAAAACGATACGGCCGTAGTGGGGATGGGTGAGGTGCACTTTGGCTCTGGTCAAGGTCATGAGATTGTAGTTTATCACACTGTTAGTACCGGAGTCGGAGGGGTTAAAATCGAAAGGGGAAAGATAGATGATTTTTCTACTGGTTTTGAACCGGGTCACCAAATACTAGATATTGACCATACTATCTTAGGCGAAGATCAAGAACCGACGCTAGAAAATCTGGTCTCTGGTGGCGCCATTAAAGAACGGATGGGAGTAGAGCCTTACGAGATACCACAAGAAGATGCTATTTGGGACCAGCTGGCTTTTTATTTGGCCCACGGCCTTCGCAACACGATACTGTACTGGTCGCCGGATGTGATTGTGCTTGGTGGCTCAATGATTATTGGTGATCCTCGGATTCTTTTAGATGATATTATCAGACACACCAACGCTGTTCTTGATGACGTGGTACCGTGCCCTTTGATACTAGATGCTACCTTTAAAGATACTGGTGGACTGTATGGTGCTATGGCTATTTTAAGCGAAAAAGTTTAGTTACATAAATCTAATTAATAGGCGTATTATAGTTTATTTATACGCAAATCGGCTCATGTAAAACCAGACACATTTAGCTAGCTTATATTGACATAAATAGTAAATTATGCTATAATAATAAAAATCCGCAATTTGTGATAGTATTGTGCGGTTGTCAGCGAAAGCTGGCATTTGTATGGCTGTAATAGGTTATACATATGGCGCTCGTTTTGTTATAGCTATTTAAATATCCTAGACAGGGTAGGGTGGCTACAACTTCGCTCGCTTATTTGTTAGATAAGACAAACGGCTTATTATATCCACTGTCATTTCAGCAATTATTGCTGTAACTGCTACCGGATCGTTCGTTCAAGGGGAGACCGCTTATGGTCAAGTTACTATTGATTCGAATAAGGTAGTAGAAGTGAATGTGACAACGGCTGACACTGAAGGAATTGTAAGAGATTACTTTAGTGACATACCAGTAATGGTGCAAGTAGCAAAATGTGAGTCAATGTTCAGACATACCTTAGCTGACGGTTCAGTCCTACGCGGAAAGGTTGATAGTCGAGACACGGGAGTAATGCAAATTAACTCTTACTACCACGGTGCGAAAGCTAAAGAACTGGGACTCAATCTTGAAAATATTTACGACAATATGGAGTACGCCAGAATGCTCTATGAGCAACAAGGTACCAAACCTTGGAATGCGTCAGCTCCATGTTGGAGTCGAGAACTAGCTTCTCTTTAAAATTCTCCATAGAAAAAACTCCCCTAAAGGGGAGTTTTTTCTATCTGAGATATTTCTTGTATACTTATCGAATGACTGCTACTAATAAACAGGTCAGACGTTATTGGGTAATGAAAAGTGAACCCAGTGCTTTCTCCATTGATGACTTAAAAAAACAGAGAAAAACGAGTTGGGACGGTATACGTAATTATCAGGTTCGGAATTTAATCAGAGATGAAATTTCAGTTGGCGATATTGCTTTGTTTTATCATTCTAGTTCAGATTCGATTGGGGTAGCAGGGGAGATGGAGGTGATTAGTCAGGCTTACGCCGATCTGACTCAGTTCAATAAAAAAGACAGTCACTTCGATCCCAAATCAAGTAAGGATGATCCGACTTGGCTTTGTCTTGATGTTAAATTCATAGAAAAGTACAACCAGATAATTTTACTTAAAGATATAAAGTCTTTGCCAGTAATGAAGGATAGTAGGCTGGTTAGTAGAGGAAACAGACTGTCAGTTTTTGAAATAAGTAAGGAGCAATATGAAGCTGTAAAAGCATTGGCTGAAGTTGGTTAATAATTAGCGATATAATATTGGTATGAAAATCGGTGTGTTTGATTCTGGTCTTGGTGGGTTAACTATATTGAAAGCAATTGTAGAGCTGTTGCCTCAGTACGATTATGAATTTTATGGTGATACCGCTAATTTGCCCTATGGTGATAAGACCGAAGAGCAAATCTACAATCTGACCAAGATAGGAGTGGAGTCTCTATTTGAGAAGGATTGTCAAATTATTATTATTGCCTGTAATACGGCTTCAGCTGAGACTTTGCGTCGTCTGCAAGATACCTACTTAGTCGAAAATTATCCGGACCGCCGAATTTTAGGAGTAATTATTCCGACTATAGAATCATTGATTGAAGCTAGGGTCGCTAAAACATTTTTGATTGGTACCGAAAGGACCGTTAGTTCTGGTAAGTACCAAAAAGAACTGGATAAGTTTTCTCGTAAACCAATCCTGTATAAAGAGGCGACACCACTTCTGGTGCCATTGATTGAAGATGGTCAACTGGAGCTGGCTTTGACAGCGGTGTTTGCCAGTGTAGATGAAGCTCTTGTAAATAGTATCGACTCCATTATTTTGGGCTGTACCCATTACACAGTTTTGAAGGAGGGAATCAAGAATCGCTACCAAGAAAAAATAAAAGTCTTCTCGCAAGATGAAATAGTGCCAGCCAAACTGGCTGACTATTTAACCAATCACCCTGAGCATCGAAGCAAACTGACTACTAATGGGACTCGGAATATTAAATTGACCAAACACCAGCCGGCCTATGATTCGGTAATTGAAACTTTGTTGGGAGGTAAATTACTAGCCGACTAATACCATAAGAAAAAAGCGGGGGAGAGAGTGATGACCTCTTTGTTACCTAAGAGCTAAAACCCTACAGGTTTATATAAACGACAACTGACCAGATAAAGATTGGTGACTATAGATGAATGATGTACGTAGTCGAGTGAGGTAATTGTCTGGTAGTTGATTAAATAATCCGATCACACATTTCTGATGGAGAATCGGTAGAGAAGTATGGCTAGCTTAAATAACATTTATATTCCTTAATGTCGCACAATATATCTTTTACGACGGATAATATTATACTAGCTTTTGTTATTATTATGAATTCAGGCTCTTAGTTATGAGGCTTAAAATTGGCTTCTAAGGCGTTTAAATACTTGTGGTTTAGTTTAGAGTCATTTCTAACAATCTCTAGATTGCGCTCAGTCTTTGCGCTTTTTAAGTTTTATTTTTTATATAGCTAACTCTAACTAACTCTATTTTGTCTATCTGGACCACCTAGATTACCTATCTCAACAACAAACCCATTTTGCAAATGATTTGCAAAATGGGTTTGTTGTTCTAGCCCACTTCCCTTACTGGGTCTTTTGGTAGTAGATAAGGTTAGATAGTCTACGTTAATTGAATTAGTTAATCAGATTAAAAAGCGAGTGACTCTGCTTTTGGTCATGTTTGTGATGGTATGGTCGTAACTTTAAATTCGCATGTTTACAAACTAAGCCAACTGAAACTTACAGCTAGCTGTAAGTTTCAGTTGGCTTTTTAATCAATTCTATTCTATAAATCAGAATTAGGGATGGTGTAAAGATAGTCTAAAAGATTTTAGTGCCTAATGAATATGATATATGTAGGTGCTATTAGATTATGTTGTACCAACTGTCACTAACCCTCACCCTTTAGACCACCTTTTATACACCTCATCTATATATCATTAATGATATATAGATGATGATATATAGATGAGGTGTGATGAAATGAATTTTTGGATTCATTTTTGTTAAGTCTTTTAAGCTATGAAATTAAAAGCAATAAGCCGAGTCCTTATATTTAAATATAAGGACTCGGCTTATTGCTTTTGTCGTACCTTACTGTTACTTTCTGTTTGTACCCACAGTAAGTTTTGGGTTGATTAAATTTTAGGTAAGTAATCCAGTGGATCAAGGTAGGCATCGATACCGGCAAATGGTGACAGAGCCGCCCCACAGCCGGTCACAGATTTAAATTGATTGAACTGCATAACTTGAACTCCCTTAGTTACGTATAAGGTGTAGTGTAGGTGTGGCCCGGTTGAATAACCAGTGTTACCGACGTAACCCACCACGTCCCCGGTTGAAACTTTTTGACCAGCTGAGACGGCGATCTGGCTCAAGTGTGCAAACATGCTAGATAGTCCATTAGGATGATCTATCAAAACCCATTTACCCCATGAGTAACAACCCGGTACGCTATCGGTGTTACCGGTCATACGAACCGTACCGGTCAAAGGAGCATAAATCTTAGTTCCAATTGGGGCTCCTAGGTCCATACCATTGTGCTGACTGCCATTGTAGGCACCAGATAGTGCAAACTGAGTGTAGCCAAATCGCTGTGTAATAATTGGATTGTCGAGTGGCCAAATAAAGACAGCGGTACCTTTGGCTGGAATGGTATTTGGATCTAGGATAAACTTGATCTGAGATTCGATGTCTCTTACCTCCGCCATCAATCGATCACGGGCCGCTTGTTTGTCTTTTAGTAATTGTTGGTAGTTAGCCTCTTCGTTTTTGGTAGCCGATAAGAGCTCTGCTTTCTCGGCTTTGTTATTAGATAAAATGGTCTGCTGATCGTCGTACTGACTTTTAAGATTTAACAATTGCTCTTTCTGTCTGGTGTTTAAGGAACGGTTGTTTTCTAAAGCCGTTTTTAGGTCCGACAGTTCATTTATCTTTTCACCAATACTGACTCTAACCGTTTCAAGGGCTTCAAATTCGTCCCAGAACTCAGCGATGTTGTCATGCTGTAATAATATCTCTATCAGAGACTCGTTGTTAGAGATATTCATCTGCCTTAAGACGTGCTTAATGGTGTCTTCGTTGGTATCAATTGATTTTTCAGTCTCTTTAATCTCGTATGAGATTTTGTCGATGGTCAGGTCGGTGGATTCAATTTTGTTTTCAGTGAATTTAATATCAGCTTGGATTTTTTTGCGTTCGAGTTCCAGTTTGTTGATAGCTGATTGTAAGGTGTTTTTTTCAGCCCCCACTTCTTTTAAGGCGCTTTCATACTTAGCAATTTCCTTCTGGATTTCATCAAGACGATTGGTACGATCAGAGATTTGGTCTTGTAGTTTTTCCAATTCTGATTGTGCAAATACCGAATTAACTCCGAAATACATCACCGGAAAAATCATAAGGCCAACTATAAAGGCCACGTATGCTCTACTGTACATATTTTGCTTCTATACTATTTTAGCACAGGCTTTTTTAAGTCTTTCTAGGGTCTGTGGTTTTCCCATGATATAAGCAGAATTAAAGGGGTCTGGTGATTTTTCTCGACCGGTGATGGCTACCCGCATTGGCCACAGGACCTCGCCTCGTCCAATTTCTTCAGCGTAAGGCCAGACAGCTTCCTTAATGGCTTCAGGGCTGGAAAAATCTGTGGTTTCAAGGATATTTATGAGTTTTTCGAGTCTTGGTAATACGTCACTTAATCCAGAATCATTTTTCCAAGCCAAAATTTTAGTATCAAGGTCAATATCTTTAAAAACCCAATCATACTCCCCGGCTTCGAATTCGTTTTTTACGGCTTGGCGCAAGTGGGTTCTCTCTCGTATGGTTGGCAATAGTCGATGATAAGTTTCTTCGTCAAAGAGTGGTAATTTAGAAATGGTTTCCGCTACCGCCGGTTTTAGGTACTCGATAAAATCTTCTATTGATAATTTGTCTAGGTAGCGTTTATTCATCCAGAGTAACTTTTCACTATTGAAGACTCCCCCACTCTTTTGGATATGGTCTATAGAAAAGGCTTCTGTCAATTCAGTAAGTGAGAAAAATTCCTGTTCAGTAGCTGGATTCCAACCGATTAAAGCCAAAAAATTAAGCATGGTTTCTGGCAGATAACCGTCTTCACGGTAGTCTAAAATATCTTTAGCTCCATCTCGCTTCCCTAGCTTCTTGCTTTTATCGTCCTTTAGGATTGGTGGTAATGTGACAAATTTTGGGTACGGTATCCCAAGGGCGTCATAAATACTCAAGAATTTAGGTGTGCTGGAGATAAACTCATCTCCTCGCATAATGTGCGTCACTCCCATCTCAAGATCATCAATAATATGAGCAAAATTATAAGTTGGGTAGCCGTCAGCTTTTATCAAGATAATATCATCGAGCATTTCTTCACCAGCTGACAACTCCCCTCTCACCTCGTCATGCCAAGTGTAGCGCTTTATCTCCGGTACCTTGAGTCGCAAAGCCTTGGTCCCATCCCACTCAGCAAAAGATTCAGGTCTGTGCAGACGGTATAAAAATGGCTTCTTAGCGTCCTTGGCTTGTTGTCTAAAAACATCCAGTTCTTCTGCCGTGTAGGGGTCTGGGTAGGCTAGACCTTTATCAATAAGCACTCTGGCGTACTTCCTATAACTATCCAATCGGTCCGACTGGATACAAGAGCCAAAGGGACCCGGTTTGTTTGGTCCATAATCCCAACTGATACCAAGCCACTCTAATGATTCTTGGATGTGTTCAATCGCTCCTGTTACTTCCCGACTCTTATCAGTATCCTCGATTCTCAAAATAAAATCACCGTGGTTTTTGCGTGCGTATAAGTAAGCAAACAAGGCGGTTCTGATACTGCCAATGTGCATAAACCCAGTCGGTGACGGGGCAAATCTGGTTATTATCTTATCGTTCATAGATTATATGTGTTCGTCAGCTATCTCAACCATTAAAGCTAGTATCTTTTCGGCCGCATCGCCAGTCGTGAATTCGGTGGCTGCTCTTGACATAGTTTCGTATTTTTCACGATTATTGAGTATATTCAATATTTCGGTTGTGAGCAAGCCGTCGGTTAGATTACCCTCTTCCAGCACCACCGCCGCTCCAGTACGGGCGTAGGCATAGGCGTTTGACCTTTGGTCGTGGCTGATATCTTCCGGTATTGGTATCAAGAGCGACGGTTTTTTCTTGTAAGCAATTTCAAAAATCGAACCAGCACCGGCTCGGGAGATTATTAGTTCGGCGGCCAATTGGGCGCAATTCATTTCGGCGGCGGTTAGGCTACCTTTGATAAAGTAGTTGGCTAGTAAAGCCTCGTCTTTGATCAATGAGACAGCCATCGTCTTTACTTTTTCTTGTTCGGCCGGTCCGGTCTGGTGGATAATGGTGAAGTGAGGCAGTAATTCATCGAGAGTCTGTAGTATCAAGAAGTTGATTCTCTCAGCTCCTAGTGAGCCACCGGTGACAAAAATAATTGGTTTATCAGTTGGTAAACCAAGCGTCTCGGCTGGGTTAGTGACTGGTACTGTTAGTTCAGTTCGGATCGGGATGCCAGTCAGAGCTGTTTTAGGGGCGGGAAAAAATTCAGCTACCTCATCAAAGGAAATAGCAATGTATCTAGCAAATTTGGCGGCTAGTTTGTTGGCACTGCCAGGGCGACTGTCTGATTCATGGATGACGATTGGGATCCGCAAAAACCAAGCTGCCAACACCACCGGTACACTGGTGTAACCACCTTTGCTAAATACAAGGTCTGGGTAAATTACGTATAGCTTCCAAACGGCCACGAATATACCAATAATATTCTTAAAGAAATCAATTACATTAAGTGGCGAAAAATATTTACGTCTTTTACCAGCTGGACACCAAACGTATTTAATGCCATGAGTATCGAGATCGGTTTTATTATAAGGATTGGGACCCAAATAATATAAATCCATCTGTGAACTTATTTCGGTGTGGGCTCTTAGGTGTTCAGCTACGGCAATCAAGGGATAGAAATGTCCACCGGTTCCCCCACCAACTAATACGATTCGCTTCATAATACTAAATAAAATATATGTTTAAGTGTATCATGTTGGAACTAGATTTTTTGATGTTTTGACACATTTAAGACAATTCCGACCGAGGCCAAAGTGGCCATTAAGGCGGTCCCGCCGTGGCTAATAAACGGTAACGGTAGACCCATGAGCGGAGCTAGTCCAATCATGGCTGCGATATTCAAAAAGGCTTGAACAACAATTAGGGTCATAAATCCGACCACCAATAACATACCAAAGACATCGAGTGAATGGCTAGCAATACGATAGCCCCGAAAAGTAAAACTAGCCAAAAGGATTATCAAAAACGTGCTACCTAGGAACCCAAATTCTTCTGAGTAAACAGCGAAGATAGAGTCACCGATTGGTTCTGGTAGGAAATTAAATTTCTGGACACTTTGCCCAAAACCACGACCGGCCAGTCCCCCACCCCCGACTGCTATTAGGGATTGCTGAATTTGATAACCAGAGCCACGTGGGTCCGCCTCAGGGTGAAGAAAGGTGGTAAATCTATCCATAATGTAAGGTCTGGTCATAGCTAAAATAGCCAGCACAATCACTGCCGACAAGACAATCAGAGAAATATCTCGCAACTTACCACCAGCGGTAGCAAACATAGCCATGGCCGATATACCCATTAGCATAAAAGTGTCGGTGTCCGGCTGAAGCAACATTACCACCCCCACCCCACCGATTATTAACAAAAATGGAATAACACTCTTCTTAAAATCGTCAATATTTTTATGTATACCTGATAAAAAGGTGGCAATATAGATAATAAATCCAATCTTTAATATTTCTGACGGTTGCATCGAAAAACCGGCGATTACAATCCAGCGTCTGGCTCCGCCGTGACTAAAGCCAATTCCGTCAACAAAGACCAGTAGCGTCAAAAGTATAGAAGCACAAAATATATAAAAGGCGTATTTTCGCCAATTTCGATAATGTATCTGACTGGTAATAAACATCGCTATTGAGCCACCAATCAAACCAAAAACCAGCTGGCTGAAAGCGACGGACGATAAGGGAGCTCCGCTTCTGGCTAATAGACCTAAGGAGGCTGAAGAAAAAATCAGAAAGCCAATCACCACTAAGGTCACTACAATAACTAATAAGGTTTTATCGACACTTTTAGGCATATTAAAATCAGATGATACCAACTAAAGATATCCCAATTACAGCGGAAATAATACTGATTACCCAGTAGCGCATAGTTACTTTTTCGCTCGACCAACCGATGGCTTCAAAGTGGTGATGAAGGGGTGCGATTCTAAATAATTTTCGCTTAAAAGCTTTTCTAGCCAAAATTTGCAAGACATTTGAAGTTACAGTAGCGATCAGAGGTAGGCCGATGATAAATAACAAAAACACCCCGTGACCATCCGCTAGGCTGTCAGTCATAAAAACAATCACCGCCAAAGTCAGGGTCAGAGCCATAGTACCGGTTTCAGTCATCCAAAAACGAGCCGGTGGAATGTTGAACCACAAAAAAGCCAAGACACCACCAGCAATAGTGGCTGAGAGAGCGGCTATATCGTATTGGTCTTGGATAAAAGCCACTCCGGCGTAGGCTCCAAAAATCGAAGCAAACACTCCCCCAGCTAGGCCGTCTATGCCGTCGATGACGCCGCTGGCGTAGAGTCCGTTGGTTAGTAAAATAAAAAATGGAATAATCAAAATACCAAGAAATATTTCGTGACCAAAAGGCAGATTGATTGTCTCTACCCCTAGTTTGGAATAGAACCACCAACCGATGGCTCCAGCCAAGATGGTGGTCAGAGTGACACGGACTCGCAAAGTAAGTCCTCGACCGGTGTGGGTCACATCATAATAATCATTTAAAAAACCAATCAAAGCCCCAATCGCAAAGGTTGATAAAGGAATCCAGGTTTGTGAACGGCTAAAGAAATCCAGTTGCGAAAAGATACTGTGTGGTAATAATGTCTTTAGGGTGAACAGGAGTGAGACAGTCATAAAGACACTTCCCCAGATTACGATTCCACCCATGCGAGGAGTTTTTGTTTCGTTGCTTCCCTTTAGTCGATTAAATTCCACAGCCGCCTGCCCACCGATAGCTGTTTTGCCACCGACTTTCTTCCAAACCTTATATTGAAATAAATAATGGGTAACAATTGGCGTAATGAATATTCCAATACAAAAAGTCAGAGCCGTTGGAGCAAATACCTTGATTAGTAAAATGGATTCCATAACTATATTATTCTTTACTTATTAAGTTGTTGGTGGCTTCTATAAGTTTCATGACATCGGTAAATCTTTCGTGCTGAGTAGAGCCTAGAGCGACTACGACAATCGGTCGGTTTAGGCCCGCATCGTAGGCTACTACCAAATTACCACCGGCTAGGTCGGTGTAACCGGTTTTTGAACCAAGTAGACCGGGTATTTCATCAATGTAGAAGTTGGTATTGTTGGCGTCGATATAAGAACCTTCATTTGAGTAGATTCTAGCTTCCTCGTCTTGGGTGAAGGTTAAGATGTCCGGTTCGTTTTGTAATATATATTCCATCAAAAAAGCCACGTCACGGGCCGAACTTACCGCCCCTGCCTCACTTGCCGACATATCAAGACCGGTAGGGTTTTTGAAAACTGTTTGGTGTAGTCCGATTTCTTCAGCTCGGACATTCATAGCCGCCACAAAAGCGCCGGCCGGATTTTCTTTTGACAACAAACTGCCAGCACTGGCCGCCAAAGCGTAAGCACCGTCGTTGGCAGAGGAAATAAGAGTGAGGTCGGTCAGGGATTGGCGGTCGTAAGATTGTCCGGCGACTAAACCAAGCGGGCTGTCTTGTCTGGTGGCTTCAGTCCCGATGGCTACGGTTTCGTCTTTGGCTAGGATCTCGTCAGCAACGAGTGCGGTCATAAGCTTGGTGATGGAAGCAATTGGTAGCACCTCCGCCTCGTTTTTGGCGTACAAGACTTGCTGATTAGCTATATCCCATACGTAGGCTGATTGAGCCCTTACCTTGACCTCACTGTAGGCGAGATCCTGTTCGGTCTTGGTGAAGGGTTTTAGGGTGTTTGTTTCATTATTTATTATCGGTGTAGATTCGATATTTTTCTGGCCTGAGAAATACGAAATTACTTTTGGAGTCAAAGCGCCACCGAGTAAGATAAACATAAAAACACCAAGAATGATTAGTGATGGTGTGACCGGTATACCCGAAGTGGCCTGTGGCTCTGCTTGAGACGGTAGAGTGATCGGGTCGTTGTTTTGGTTGTCGGTGGTAGATTCTTCCATAGTTATTATTTTTATTCAGAGGCTTCCTTGGCAACTTCTGCTTCAAATTTTTCCAAGGTGTCTAAGACACTACTGTATTCCGGTAGATCATTTTTGCTTTCAATTCCGAGGTGAGCCAGTAGATTTGGAGTGATATTGTATTCGTTGCCTCGGTCCGACTGAACCCTAGCTACCAAACCTCTGATCTGTAGATTACGGAGAATAAAAGATGAATTCACACCGCGAACTCGGTCTATCTCAGAACGAGTGACTGGACCCTTGTATAGAATAATAGCCAAAGTCTCAGCGCCGGCTTTACCAATGTCACGCTTCATTTCATCACGACGAATAGTTTCAATTAGAGGGTCAAGCTCTGGGGCGGTCACTAATTCCAAATCAGTCTCGGTCATAATTAGTCTGGTGGCACCTTGGCCGAGGCGCTCTTTGAGCGCCTCGGCCGCCACCTTGACCTCACTCTCCTCAACCGCCAATTGTTTAGATAGAGCCTTTATCTTTATTGGTGAGGCTTTATAAAAAAGCAAACCTTCGATTTGTAGATCGAGTTTCATATAGCAGAATAATACCATAAAATAAGGCCTTTTAATCATTTTCTGGGTATATCGAAATTAGTCTAATTTGCTCTAAAGTTAGGCTGTTGAAAACTGCTTGACAGTTATTTTTATTGTGTTAGTATATTGAGGTCGCCCACCTTTTACCGAAGGTAAAGGGCTGAGGGCGACTAAACAAGGAGACCACGATGATGGAACACGCACCCCCCACTTCCGCACTGATTTTCGGCGCCTACATGTGCTCTTCGCCGTCCGACGCCAAGGCCCGCCCGCCGTGGGCGAGCGATCCCTCGCGCGATCGGTCGAGCCGGCGGCGGGCGGCGCTGGCCTAGCCTCACCGGCCGACGCCGACCATCCCGACCCCTGTCGTCAGGGGTCGGGGTCGGACAATGAAACCACTAACAAGGGAGGAACCCATGGCATTTCTTGCCAACGGCAAGAGTCCGGGGTAAAGTAAAGTCCCCAAAATCCCCCCCCAATCGGGCGGACGGGGCGTGAGCTCCGTCCGCACCACGGCCGCAACTGCGGTTTGACTAATCAATGAATGATTTTGTTTAGATTAAACCAAAATGTATGCGGTTTTTTTGTGCCTGATACCTTAGATTCCAAGACTCCAGCACAAAACTCCAGCATAAGAGGCATCAGATACTAAAAATACCTACGCCCCAAACCTTTCAATCGATTGAAAGGTTTGCTAGTATCTTTATATGGTAAGACTAAATAAAAGCAAACTTTCTATCACTCAACTAAACAAACTTTCTAAACAATTTACCCAGTTAATAACTAGTTCGAAAGAGGATCAAACTATTACTGTATTTGATTCTTTGCTTGGTAAAGAAGAAAATAGGTATACTATTTTTCAAGCAGAGTTGTTGTTTAGTAACAGTCTGTTTTGTAATTGAAAACAACAATTCCCTCTAGCCCTTTCTTAATAATATTTTGGTAATTGCGGACGATCTTGTTCTAGGTGTATATCGGCAAAGCGCTCAGTCTGGGCCACTAAGAGACTACCTTGCTTAACAGACTCCAGTACAGCTAAGAAACCAACGATGACGTGGGTCCGCTCGTAGTTGTCTTCTAGTAATTCACTAAAAGTTAGTTTTAGTTGTTTTTCTATCCTTGATTGGAGTCGACTGATCATGTCTTCGAGTGAAATAACTTTTTTTACCTGTACCTTGGGTTTAACTTCTTTGTAAGGAAGATTTTGTAGGACGTCACCAATGGCTTGACGAAGAGACTCTAAGGTGGTGTAGGAGTCGGTTACAAACAAAGGTACTTTATCGGCTACGTATTGCTTTTCATGCATAATATTGACTCCAAACTGAGTCTTTAGAGTTTCAGCAGCGTCTTTAAATATTTTGTAGCGACGCAGTCTCTCTTCTAGGTCGTCTATTCCTTCCTCCTCTTCTTCGGTTAGTTTTAAAACCGGCAAAAGTGATTTTGATTTAATCAACAAAAGTGTGGCAGCCAACTGTATGAATTGGGTGGTGTTTGGTAGTGAGCGCTCTTGCATGTCACTTACGGTACGCATATATTCGTCAGTCACACTGGCTAAAGAGATGTCATTGATCAATAGTTTTCGTCTTTCAACCAATTCAAGTAGAAGCTCCAAAGGTCCCTCAAAGACTTCGGTTTTGATGGCAAATGATTCGGTAGCTGGATTCATTGTTTAAATTGTAGCACGTAATAAGGACTAGTCTTCGTCACACCAGTAGCCCTCTTCGGTCATTACTTCATCAATGGCGTAGGTAAATTTACTCATGTAAGGAAAATCTTTAACGTAGGGATATTTAAGGCCTTGTGATTGATTTCTGGTGGTGTGATTTTTCTTTAAGATTTCCCTACCATGAGCCGTATAAAGGTGGATTAAAGGTTCAAAGCGATCAATTGCTTTTACAAACTTGGCTTCCGGTGATGTAAGAGCTTCGTATTCATTAACCAATTCCATCCAGTGAGCTTTCAGGTGTTCCGGAGAATTGTCGATTACTATTTTCATAGCATTGGCTTCCTTGGCTCTTATTTCCGGTGTTTTCTGATAACCCAACATATCACCGGTTTCGACCTCGTCTATGTCGTGAATGGTTATCATCTCGAATATCTTGGCTCGATCCCAATCACCGGTCGGATTTTCAAGTGGTAAAAAGTATAAAGCCAAAATTTGCATGCCATAAACATGTTCGGCCACTGATTCTGTCAGGTCCAAGGTCGGCCTCACACAATTGTAACGAATCTCCTGCTTAAGGCGATATAAATACTGGAGTTTTTTCACCTCAGAGATTATTTTCTCTTTATCAAATTTATCTATCATATTTTATTTTTGTAAAAATACCCCTCACTCTCCATAACTTTATGAAGAGTGTCAGAGAATAGCTTTATGTACGGAAAATTTGCTATATATTTTTCTTTAACCTCACGGGAACTTTCGACAGTCAGTTTCAAATTTTGTTGAGTAAATTTTCCTAAAGGGTGATAACAATGAATTAGTGGTTCAATTTTATCTATGGCCTTTACAAATCTTGATTCGGGAGTTGTCTGGGTTTCGTATTCGGTGGTGAGTTCTTTTATGATCAGTTTTAAAGAATCAGGAGCTTTCTGGACCACTTCCTTGATAGCGATCAGTTCATAGTCATTGTCTTTTTGGGTTTTTCTCACTCTTGGTATATCACCGGTTTCGACTTCTACAATATCGTGCCAAGTAATCAGTTCTTGTATTCTGGTCTTGTTCATTTTATAGTCAGGGTCTTCCAGAGGTAAAAAATAGTCACTAATTAAATGCATACCGTAAACATGATCGGCCACCGACTCAGTGTAATCATTCTTGTCTCTGCTCTGACCGTAGCGAATGGTTTGTTTGAGACTGTATAAATAAAGCAGTTTCTTCACCTCAGAGATTATTTTTTCGGTAGTAAAGGTGTTAATCATGTTGGCTTTATTATAGTGTTGATCTAGGCTTGTTCAAGGTATGAGACCAAGAGTCTGACCGGTTCACCGGCTGAACCCTTGGTTAACTTATCATGGGCTACCGAATCCATTCTCGGGGCGATATCAATATGGGCCCACGGTACATTTTTAGGAGCAAAGAATGACAAAAAAGTACCACCTTCGATACTGCCGGCGTAGCGTGAAAAGTTTTTGTCGATGTTGGAGTAGTCGGCGCGATGGCTTTTTAATCCACTTTGGTACTCTGACCAAAGTGGTAGAGGCCAAACATAATCACCGCTTTGTTCTCCTAAGTTTTGTAAAGTGGTTTGTAGCTTTTCATCTTTGGTCATGATGGCGCTGGCGTATTGCCCCAAGGCGACTAGAGCAGCTCCGGTCAGAGTAGCGACATCAATAATCGCTCTAGGCTTGAATCTTTCTGAATAAGTTAAGGCATCTGCCAAAACTAGCCTCCCTTCAGCATCGGTGTGGAGGATTTCAACGGTTTTGCCATTCATAGCGGTTACAATGTCACCAGCTCGCATGGCTTTATCGGAGACGGCGTTCTCAGCCGCTGGGATCAGAGCGACGATGTTTTGTTTCAATTTTAGTTTGGCTACCGCTACCATGGTACCGATTACTGATGAGCCACCGGACATATCTAGGTGCATGTCGTGCATATAACCACTTGGTTTGACATTTAGACCACCGGTATCAAAAGTAATTCCTTTACCGATCAAGATGACTGGTTGTTTGGTCTTGCCCTTATTATCTTTAGTTGGTTTTCCGGCTCCGTAATATTCCATAATAATGAAACGAGGATCATTGTGTGAACCCTTACCAACCGCTTCTAGAAGCCCCATTTTGGCTTGCTTAATGGCTTTTTTATCTAAGACCGACAATTTTACATTGGTACCAAGAAGCGCTTTTTTGGCCACTTTGGCCAGAAGATCAGGAGTTAGATCATCAGCGGTGGTGTTGGCGATGTCTCTGGCTAGGTTGGTGGATTCAGCCACGATAATTCCCCTCTTTAGGCCCACTGTGTCAGCTTTGGACAGATTCCCACAAAGTAGAATTTCTTTAATGACGGGATCTTCTTTGGTCGAGGATTTATACTTTGTGAAAGTGTAGTCAGCCAAGATGAGGTTTTCCACTAAGGTAGATAGGTTCCAGCTAGCCTCGTAGTCGGTCTTTGGAAAAGGAATTGCGTTGATATCAATGGCTAGGTTTTCTAGCTGGTGACTTTTGGTTGCTTGAATGATACTACGAGTAAAAAGCCTAAATTTGCGAGCAGTCATTTTTGAAAACTTACCGGCTCCTAGACGATATTCCAATCTGTTATCTTTTGTTTCTACCAAGCGATGTACATTTGGTTTGTCTTCTGTAATCACTAATCGACAGAATTTTTGGTCAATTTTTTCGATAGAGTTTTTGTTGGTAGAGATTTTCATAACTAGTTTTCTGATTTTAATGAGGATAGTATAGCAAAAACAGACCCGTAGCCGAAGGCTACGGGTCTGTTTTTATAATTCAGCGGTGTCGGTTTGGTCTTTGGAGGTTAAAGTGTCGATACGGTTTATGTCGCGTGGGAATAGAGTAGCTTCTTTTACGTTTGGTAGACCACAGAATTTCTGGGTCAATCTTTCCAACCCCATGCCCCAACCGCCGTGTGGTGGTAGGCCATACTGAAAGGCTTGAAGGTAGAAACTGAAGTTGTCTGGATTTAAACCTTTATCGCTCATTCGTTTTAATAACTCAGCCTTCTTGTGTACTCGTTGGCCGCCGGTTGTGATCTCCACTCCTCTAAACAAAAGGTCGAAACTCTTAGTAAAGCCGGGATCATTCTCATCTTCATAAGTATAAAACGGCCGCTTAGAGACTGGGTAATGAGTGATAAAAATGAAATCACTACCGAGTTCTTTCTTGGCGTATTCACACAACCACCTTTCGTCTTCTGGCTCAAGGTCGGGTTCATTTGTTTTATCAACTCCAGTCTCTTTCTTGATTAGCTCCTGAGCTTCTCTTAGTTTCATGTAAGGGAAAGTCGGGCTAGTTTCGTCGCCAGTGGTTGGTAACTCAATCTTGAGTTCTTTTAGTTCGTTTTGAGCCACTTCTTTTAGATGCGACACTAGGTATCTCATTAAAGCGGTCTCCACTTTCATTACGTCAGTGTGGTCTTCGATGAAGCCCATTTCAGCGTCAAGCGAAGTGTACTCGCTTAAGTGTCTAGTGGTGGCACTCTTCTCGGCTCTGAAGGCGGTGGCGAAGGAGAAGACTCTTTCGTAGGCGCCAACCATGATTTGTTTGTAGAGTTGTGGACTGGACGCTAGGTAGGCATTTTTCTTTTTAAAGTATGGCACTTTAAAAACCTCGGCCCCACCCTCAGCGTCGCCCCCGACCAACTTTGGAGCTTGAAATTCAGTAAAGCCTTCCTTGCGCATAAAAGTACCGTAGGCATTTACTATTTCACTTTGGACTTTGAAAATGGCTTGCTCACGCTTTCTTTTGATAGTTAGTGGTCTGAAGTCTAGGATGGTGTCAATTGTTAGATCAGTCTCTAGATCAAACGGTAGTGATTCGGCCTCGTTTAGGACTTTAATATCGGTAATCTCAAGTTCAATATCACCATTTTGGACTTCCGCATTTATCATTTTTTCCGGTCTTTTATTGACTAGGCCGGTAATGGTCACGGCTGATTCTGGCTTTAGGGTTTTGGCAATCTCTAAAACTTCTGGTTTACCAAAGACGACCCCTTGCACCTTTCCGCTTCGGTCCCGAAAATCAAAGAAAGCCAGCTTACCCTGTTGTCTCGCTACATCCACCCAAGCTTTAATAGTGACTTCTTTCTCAATCTGCTCTTTTAAGTTTTTTATTAGTATTCTAGACATGTTTAATATTTTCTTTAGGTTCTATTACGATGGTGTGGTATCCCTCACAGTGTGGGTCTGATTCATGGTAAGAAATATGGACTTCATTAAATATCGGATGATCACGTCTTAAATATTCTATTTCTATTTCACAACCCGTAATGATCTGTTGCCAGGATTTTGCCTTTATTGTGTTGTCTTCAATATTGCAGGCAATTGATATGCGAGTAGTAGCTTTTTCGGGCGGAACGTCTGTGTCTTCAGAATATAGTAGATTAAAGACCTTTATATTTATGACTTCGGTTTCGATCAGTCTGTTGGTTAGGATATCTGCACACCTATAGGTGTCTGATCTTTCCGGCCCTCGCTCAGTATTATCATTATTATTCATTCCTTCCATAAGCTATAAATTAATACCGATAACATCCCTAACTCGCTCAAGGGTTTCGTGAGAGACAGCCCTAGCCTTTTTGGCACCGACTTGAAGTACGTTTATGACATCTTGGTCTGAAATACTGTCTCGTAACTCTCGCATAGGGCTTATAAATTGGTCGATATCCTCGACCAAGGCTTCTTTAAGATTTTTGTATTTACCGGCGTTGTTTTCATACAAGGTATTTAATTCTGACTCAGATTTAAACAGGGTGTGGATGTCGTAGACATTTTGTGGTCTGTCTCCTGCTGAGTCGGTGACTATGCTCATAACCGCCTTTTGAATGTCTTCCCGACTGCCAAACAAAGGAATGGTGTTTTTATAGCTTTTGCTCATTTTTTGTCCATCGGTACCCGGTACAACCCCGACTGATTTCATAATGGCCTCTTTTGGCTCTTTCAAGATGTCGCCGTAATTGTTGTTGAATTTTGTTACCGCTTCTCTGGTGTATTCGAGATGTTGTCTTTGATCTTCGCCGACCGGCACTACGTCGGTATTATAAAGCACAATATCGGCCGCCATCAGCATGGGATAGGTAAATAAACCGGCGTTGGCTTCGAGACCTTTGGCTACTTTATCCTTGTATGAGTGGCCCTGCATTAAAAAAGGAACTGTCACCATACAATTTAGTACCCAACCCAACTCCATATGGTCAGAATTGTCGGATTGTCTAAAGAGGGTGACTTCATTAGGGTCTACTCCAACAGCCAAATAGTCACGTACGATGTTGTAAATGTTCTGTCGAAGCAAATTCCCATCTTTAACAGAGGTTAGGGCATGATAGTCGGCCACCATCAGAAAAGTTTCGTGTTCTTTTGCCATGGTCAAAAAAGGCGCCAAGGCTCCAAAATAGTTACCGATATGTAGATCACCGGATGGTTGTAGGCCGGTTAACATTCTTAATCTTGAATCATTCGTCATGGCAAAATAATAACAAAATCAAGGGTATATTACCACTTTGGTAAAATCTGTTGTGATAAAGGCCTTGGTATTGAATCACATCTCTAGTGGTAATTCGAGTGTGAATACAGAGCCACAGTTTTCCCCATCTGATTTGGCAGTAATATTACCACCCATATCTTGAGCCATTTTTCTAGCTACATAGAGACCCAGACCAGTCCCGACTACGTTTATGTGATGAGCGTTGGCAGCTCTTTCGAATTTGGCAAATAAATGCTCCAGAGCTTCGTCACTGATGCCGATACCGGTGTCAATCACATCTAGGTAAACTTTCTTTAACTTCGGGCTGTCATGCAAAAGTAGCGTTACGCTACCTCTTGGAGTGTATTTAATGGCGTTGTTTATTAAGTTATGGAGGATTTGTCTAACTTTACCTACGTCAGCGTGAACAATCCCTTTTTTATTTAGATCACTTTTAAACATCAACAAAATACCTTTCTTGGTAGCTTGTTGTCTGAAATCTTCCACGACCTGTTCAGTCTCTGTTTTAAGATTAAAGTCAGTTGACTCGTACTTCATGTTGCCAGATTCGATTCTAGATACGTTAAGATAATCCTCTACCGACGAAGCCATGAACTTGCTAGAGTCAGCTATGTGTTCTACAGCAGTTTGCACTTTGGGATTAAGTTTTCCAAATGAACCTTCGAGTAGCATAGAGGTAAAGCCTCGGATGGTTGTTAGTGGGCTACGGAGTTGATGTGAAGCAATTGATACAAATTCAGATTTGAGTTTGTCTATTTCCTTAAGTCTTTTATTTGCTCTAGCTAAATTTTTAGCTAATTTTTCAATTTGTTCACGTTGTTTAATTTCACGTCTAACACTTCTTACCAAGAAAATACCTAAATTAGTAATCAGAAATATAGTTATAAAAGTAACAATTCTTACATTTTCTATTTTTCTTATAAATAAGATTGAGGCTACTAATATTAAAATAGCCACTACCAGTACCTCTGTACTAAATAATTTAACCTCGACTCCTTTGTATTTGATAATCAGGTAGGAAAGTAAACCAATAAAGAATGGAATAGCAAAAAGTCCATATTGACCCAACTCCCAGTCAACCTCAAGTGTGCCGAGGATGTTTCCTAAAGAAAATGATATTAGAAATAGGAATGTGCCGGCGGTCGCTAACAGCATCTCCCTTTTGTTTAAAGAGACCGGTCTTTTAAGAACATGGTAAATTCCATAAGTTAAAATATAGACAGCTATACATATCTCAAAGAGATAGACGTAGGCCAGCAGAGGTCCCTCAATCGCTTCTCGCCAGCAATTAGTGTAGTCAAAAGCTACTAAATTTAGACTAGTATGAGCAAAAATAGCAACTGGAACATAGGCGGCCAAGAGTATTAGTTCAACGTAAATTTTAGGAGGCCTATGGCTTACATAGTAGTGTATGAAATATAAAGAAGCGATGTATATTAATAGCTCAAAGTGGATAATGATTGACCAGAAAAACATTGTGTGGTCAGGGTTGGCCGTAGCCCATAGCACCAAATCACTTAAGCTCCAAAGTGTGAATGATATAGAAACTATCACCAATGAGTTAATTATTGGGTCACGTCTATTTTGCCAAAGTAGCAAAATAATAAATGACAATACACAAATTACTGGTAATAAATGTGAGTAGTAGATAAAACCACCAAAAACATTGTCTGAGAAAATCATCAGTTTTGAGGAGGTGTCCCAAGAACAATATATTGGATCAATTTCATTCATACATTATTCATCAAGTGTTGGTAATCCGTCTGGATTAAATTCAATATCATAATCTTTTAAAATGATTTTTGATACGAAAGTAATAGCAATAGAAATCAATATCAGGGCTAACAGCAGGCTTCTAATTACTATAGACGGGTTTAGTTTCATGTACAATATTTAATATAATAAGTCTTGTTATACGTAGGTACAAACGGTAGGTACGAGTTAAAAACCTCTTTCGGTAAATTTTGAATAGAAGTAACCTTGTTACGGCATTTTTTGCTACTACACTGGCAGTCTAAAAACCAATTGAGATCTAACTCGGTTGTTGAATAATCTATAGTTACTTCCTCGCCCTCTTTTATGTCCTTTACTGCGTGTAGTGTTCTGGTACCTTTGATGCCACTGTTTGCCTCACACGAATGATTTAGATATTTAGCTGGTGGTAATGGATCTGTCCAGTAATTCTTTTTAAAACCAACCCAGTCAGGGTGTGAGAAAGTATCCTTGATGGTCTTGTTAACTTTATACATGACTGGACCTTTGATTGTTCCTATAAACTCTCCTTTTTTGATTGGTTCTTTGGCAACCAATCCCCTACCATGAATTGCGCTTTTGACGACAGAAATTTTTTTCATCCTATTCAAATTTAATCAGATATCGTATATAAACCCTAATTACAGGATAGCATAAAATCAAAACAACAAAATGCAATAATAGATAATATAGTGGGTAAAATAATTTATCAAAAATTTTATCTCCACCTTCTAGAATTACTATGATAGCCATACCGGTGTAAGCCAAACACCAAAATATCCATGGTAGAGCCTTCTCCTCACCGGTTTTTAGAGTGGTTCTCCATATTGGTATGAAAGTAACAATCGAAGAACCAACAGCAATTATGTTGGCTAAAGTTGGCAAATGAAGCACTAACCAAATAAACCCAGCCGAAACATCAAAGAGTATTAAATAATAGTCCACCCTTTCCGGTGGGTGTAGGTTTTTATCAAAGGATTTGGTTTTCAAATAACTCTTGATCTGTAAAAAAAGAGTAGCTGTAAATATCATGGAAAGTCCGATCAGACAAGCTAAAGGAAGACTCGAACTAAACCAGTTTTCAGTGTCTATAGCATCGTAGGTAAGATACTCAACAACCCCACCAAAAATCCACATTGACCAGCTGGCTACATTAGGCTTTATTTTTTCTCTTAGTGTATGAATTGCGTATATAGTGTACCCAGTAAGATGAAGACAGAAGACAAGTATACTTAGAAGCAAAGGTAGGGATAAGTCAGGTAACATAAATTTAAAATACTTTTATACGCTGTTTTGTCTAATTGGAGTAGCTAATCAAACAATAAACAAAACTAAAATCGGTGCGAGGAGCCACCAGAAAAATGAATGTTCTGAGCCAAAGAGAAAAGTGACCGGAGACCCTGGAGTGATAAGTTCTGTGACGGGGAGGGCGTGATAACTAAAAGCTGTGACTAAGACAGTGGCTGCACCAGCTAGCAAAATTTTCTTCCAAAAACCCTCAAAGGCTTTTTCGTCGTATTCTCTCGGTAAAACATGGATAAATAAAAAAGTTGTCACGGCGGCAAAGATTAGAAAAATACCAAGTAACAATATAGCCTCGCCTTTTACACCATTGGTTTTTGATAGTAAAGCATTGTAGTAAGGAAATTTAAGCGATATCAAAAAGGCCAGATAAAGACCCAAGATTATATTAGTGATGGTTTGTCTGCCAAAGGCAAGTGTGATAACTAAGAAAGACGTGAAGACAACTATCAAAAACAACGACTCTTGCAAAAAGCCAACTAACGAAGCAGTATCCATATTTGTAAATTATAACCTATCAAAATCGTATAAAAGTTTTTTTCACACAAGTTGTGGACGAAAAAATAGTATCTTCAGGCATCATTTAAATTTACAAAGGAGTGGTTTGACTAGTTTGCCTTGACTGCCCTAAATTAAGGTATTCTTTCAAGGGCGTATTTTGTAGCGTCTTGAATGTGTTTGAATCTGTCACCCATAAGCTTAACACCGCCAAACCATCTGGTGACACAGACGATACAGTTAGTGATATTTTCTTTTTGCATTACTCTAAGGATTACCATACCCGCCCCTGTCTCTCCATCGTCGCTTTTGGTTTCGTAGATAGCTTCGTCTTTGGCTAGCCGAACTGCCCAAGAGTTATGGGTGGCTTTGGCGTACTTCTTGTTCTGCTTTAGTTCTTTCAAAAAATTTTTTATTTCTTGACTAGACTCAACTCGTCCAAGGCTAACCGAATACTTACTGCCGCGGTCTTCAATTATCTTTTCGTAAAGCATGAAAGCGGTCTTTGGTTGGCGACTATCGCCAAAATTCAATTGTGTACTTTGGCGAACCATTTAACTATTTTATATCCCTTCGTTCTTTAATTCCTCAATCAATTTCTTAGCTCGTCTTGATAATCGTTGTGGAATATCGATCATGATTTTTACCATAAAGTCACCTCTCCCACTTCCTTGGGGTACACCCTTACCCTTTATGCGCAGTAGTTCACCATGTTTGATACCAGCCGGTATTTTGATATTCACATCACCATCTAAAGTAGTTACTTTATATTCGTTGCCGAGTAGAGCATCAGAAAGCTTTATGTGTAGTTTAGTGGTGAGGGTGCTACCATCTCTAACAATATTAGAATGAGACTTGGTGTGGATTTTTATATATAAGTCCCCAGCTTCTCCTCTGGCGATAGCTTCACCACGGCCGGTCATACGAATCATTTCGCCATTTTGGATACCGGCCGGTATTTTCACTTCTATCTCCTCTTGAGTTTTTCGTATACCGGCACCGGCACAGTGCGGACATTTTTCCTTAGGAACTTCTCCGGTACCGTGACAGGTTGAACACTCTCTAACGGTCTGGAAAGTACCCATGATGCTTTGTTTGGTCTCTCGGATTCGGCCGTTACCGTTACAGACACTACAAGCAGTCATTTCTGTACCAGCCTTAGCACCGCTACCCTTACATTCGTCGCACTTATTCATTTTGCTTAGTAAGACTTTTCTAGTTACTCCAAAAATAGACTCTTCGAAGGTAAGTTCGATGTCTATCGATATGTCACGACCGCGAGCTTGGTGTCTACTTTGTCCACCAAACATGTCTCCAAATATGTCACCGAGATCAAATTCAAAACCTTGAGCTCCGGAAGCATTTTGAAAATCCTGCCAATTAAAACCACCACCAAAACCTTGAGCTCCGCCACCACCCGCTCCGGAGAAGGCGTGTCCGTAGGTGTCGTACTCTGCTTTTTTCTTCTCGTCACCCAAAACAGCATAGGCCTCACTTAATTCTTTGAATTTTGCTTCGTCGCCAGTCTTTTTATCTGGATGATACACCGCTGCTAATTTACGAAAAGCCTTCTTAACCTCATCTCTTGAGGCTCCTTTTTGTAGTCCTAGTATTTGGTAATAATCTTTTTGTGACATAAAGTTATTTTAGTTTCATTGTAAGCTACTTTATAGAACGGAAAACAATGTCTTCCGCTCTAAAAATCAATTACTTAGTTTCGTCTTCCCCAGTCTCTTTATCGGTGGTCTCAGCGTCTCTGACATTTTCTTCATTATCATTTTTGTTTCCAGAATCACTTGGCTGTGTTTCCCCTCCTGCTTCGCTGGTAGCTTTTTGCATTACTTCACCGATTTTTTGCATCTCGTTTGATAATTCCTCACTGGCTTTATCGATGGCACCTTTATCGTCTTTATCTTTTACCTCTTTAAGAGCGGAGATTTTAGTATTAACGGCTGTTTTTATCTCGTCAGTAACTTTGTCCCCGTAATCTTTTAGTGATTTTTCGGCGGTATAGATCATCTGGTCGGCGATATTGCGGGCTTCAATAATTTCTTTCTTACGCTTATCTTCTTCGGCGTGATCTTCGGCGTCTTTTTTCATTCGCTCGATGTCGTCGCTAGATAGACCAGAGTTAGCTTCGATTCGAATAGATTGTTCTTTGCCGGTTGATTTGTCCTTGGCCGTTACATTCAGAACTCCGTTACTATCGACATCAAAAGTGACAGCAATTTGCGGCATCCCTCTTGGGGCTGGTGGAATACCATCGAGCACAAATTTACCAAGTGATTTGTTGTCAACGGCCTGAGCCCGCTCTCCCTGTACAATGTGAATCTCGGTTGAGGTTTGGTTGTCAGCGGCTGTGGAGAAAACCTGTTCTTTTTTGGTTGGTATGTGGGTGTTTTTCTCTATTAATTTTGTGGCCACACCACCCATAGTTTCGATACCAAGTGATAGTGGAATTACGTCTACTAAAGTAATGTCTTGTACATCACCTTGGAAAATTCCGGCTTGAATAGCTGCTCCTAGAGCCACTACTTCGTCAGGGTTGATTGATTTGTTTGGTTCTTTGCCAAATAACTCTTTCACCGCTGATACGATCTTAGGCATTCTAGTTTGACCACCAACTAGAATAATCTCGTCAATATCTTCTTTTTTGAAAGAGGATGCTTCCAAAGCTCTCTTAGTGATTTCAATCGAACGGTCAATGTATTCTTCGGCCAGTTCTTCTAGTTTGGAGCGAGTTAGTGTAATTAGTAAGTGCTTCGGTCCTTCGCTACCTGATGTAATAAATGGAATATTTATTTCAGTATCACCTGATGATGATAATTCAAGCTTGGCTTTTTCAGCAGCTTCATCAAGTCTTTGTAAGGCCAGGTTGTCTGTGCTAAGATCAATCCCTTCTACTTTTTTGAATTCAGCGATTAGGTATTTAACAATTTCTTGATCAATATCTCTACCACCCATATGAGCGTCTCCGTCGGTTGACTGAACCTCAACAACATCATCGCCAACTTCAAGAACCGTCACGTCAAATGTACCACCACCAAAGTCGTACACTACAATCTTCTCCTCTTTCTTTTTGTTGAAACCATAAGCCAAAGCGGCAGCCGTTGGCTCGTTGATAATACGCTTAACCTCTAGACCAGCTATCTTACCAGCGTCTTGAGTGGCCTTTCTTTGTGAGTCATTGAAGTAGGCTGGTACAGTGATGACGGCTTCAGTTATAGTTTCTCCAGTTTTAGCTTCAGCGTCAGCCTTTAGCTTGGACAGAATCATGGCTGATATTTCTTCTGGTCGGTAATCTTTATCTGCCAAAGTCACTAACACACCGTCGTCTGAACCCTTTTTAACCTCATAGGAGACGAATTTTTTATCTTTTTGGACCGCTTCTTCATCAAAGTTGTGACCCATGAAACGTTTAATGCCATAAATGGTGTTTTTAGGATTGGTTACTGCCTGTCGTTTAGCGATCTGTCCAACTAGGCGTTCTTTCGTCTTAGAGATGGCTACGATTGAAGGTGTGGTCCGGTTGCCTTCAGCGTTTTCAATAATCACCGGCTCCCCCGCTTCAATAATTGCCATCGCTGAGTTTGTTGTTCCTAAGTCAATTCCAAGTATTTTTGCCATAATATTTTTTTAGTTAGTAATATATTGTCCCACGGTTACTTTAGCTGGTCGTATCAGTTCGCTTCTGTTGTCTTTACGAACTCGTTCATAACCTAGTTGTACTACATTTTGAATCTTATCGTTTTCAGTCTCTTCAGACACTGGTAGATTAGAAACAGCTTCGTGTTTTTGGGGATCAAAGGTTTGACCAGTTGGATTTATCTCGATTACACCATAAAGAGTAAATACTGATTTTAGTTGATTGTTTATACTTTCTACTCCCTTGCGCCAAACATCATCAACGCTTTGCCACTGTTCCTCGTTTGTCATCGCCATATGAAAGCTGTCTGCCATTGGCAAGATAGACTCGATAAAACGAGTAGTAGCCTTCTCAATATCTTCTATTTTTTGGTCTTCCAACCGTCGTCTAGCATTTAGAAACTCAGCTTTAGCTCTCTGGAAATCTTCCATTAAGGTAGCTTTTTCAGATTCTAAATGCTTTATTTTGGCTTGTAATTTCTTTATCTTTTCTTCGCTATTGTTTTCAATCTCCTCAAGTGAGACATCCATCTGGTCAGGGTTTTCTGTTTCAATATCGATTTCAACCTCACTATCATTTTTGTCATTCATCATAGCGACAGTATTATAACGATAAAAAGGTGCTATGTAAAGAAGGACCCTTTTAAGGGTCCTTCTTTAATACACTGATTAGTGTGAGTGGGTCTATTGTACTTCTTATCGTTTAGACCACTGTGGTTTACGTCTCGCCTTAAGTAGTCCGAATTTCTTTCTTTCAACTGAACGTGGGTCACGCTTGAGGAAACCAAGTGGCTTGAGAATGCTCCTTCTATCTTTCTTTTCACCAACTAAAGCTCTAGCAATTCCTAGTCTGATGGCTTCAGCTTGAGCTGATAGGCCGCTTCCAGATACTTTGGCCGTAATGGTGTAGTCCTCGATACCAGCTTCTTTTGTGTCTAGTACAGACATAACATCTTTTACATGTGATTCTATAGTGAAATATTCACTTATAGGTTTGTCGTTAACGGTTACAGTAGTTGCTTTGGCAGGTATTATACGCACTCTAGCGGTGGCTGTTTTACGTCTTCCGATTCCTTCTGTGTATTTTGTAGTAACCATAAAATTATTCAGAAACTTTTAAATTATGCATACGAAGCGCCTGTAATTTATTTTTTGGCAACATACCTTTGATAGTCCTTCGCAAAACTTCACTGTAACCTAGTCTTTTTCCAAGGTGGTCCAAAGTCTCTTCTCGTCTACCACCTGGATAACCAGAGTATGACTGATAAATCTCCTTACCTCTTCTTATAGAAATATCCATCTTGCTAGCGTTTGTAATAACAACAGTTACTGGAGCAACGGTGTGTCGAGCGAAATCAGTGCGATTTTTCCCGATCAAAACAGAAGCTGCTTCAGTAGCAACCTTACCAAGTCTTTTGTCGGTAGCGTCAATTGTATATTCTGTTGTATTTGTTTCAGTTTTCATAAACCTAATCAATATATTCAATTACTGCTTCATCACGACCAGCTAAGGTACGACCCATCTTGATTATTCTAGTGTATCCACCAGAACGTTCCTTATAACGAGGAGCGATCTCATTAAATAATTTGTTGATCACCTTAACATCAGGCTCTCCTAGCACTGACGAAGCTCTTCTTCTGTCGGCAATAGAACCAGATTTAGCATATGTTACTAATCTCTCAGCCAGAGGTTTCACTTCTTTAGCTTTTGCCAAAGTAGTCTTGATTTTGTTGTCGCGAATCAACGAAATAGCCAAACCTCGTAAAAGAGCTGTTCTTTGGCTACGTGGTCGTCCTAGTGTTCTGTTTTGGTTTCCGTGTCGCATATTTATAAAACTATTCGTTTAGTGAAGTACCCATCTCCTTGAGTAGGTCTATTATTTCGTCTAGTCCTTTAGGACCAATACCATCGAGCGCTAGAATATCATCTTTTTTCTTTCGCACAAGGCCACCAACTGTTCTGATGTTGGCTTCCTCTAAAGCAGACATAGTTCTGGCGCTAAGATTAAGATTTTCGATTCTTGTTTTAAGAATATCCGGATCAATTTCTTGTGAGCTTTCTGAGCTGGTGGACTCAACCTCTACCTCCACTTTTTCAGGAGCGACTTGTTCTTGAAAACCAATGATTGATTTCAATTGATGAATCATTATCTCGATAGAATTTTCTAAGGCATCCTTAGGGGTAAGTGTACCATCGGTCTCGATAAATACCCTCAGACGGTTATAGTCTGTTCTATCACCGACTCGCATGTTTTCGACTTCATAATTGGCTCGTCTGATTGGTGTAAAGACAGCGTCTAGGGCGATAACTCCGATCTCCACCTTTTCTTTTTGGTGAACTTCGCGAGCTACATAACCCATTCCCTTCTCAACTGTCATTTCAATATCTAGAGAAGTAGATTTGCTAGTAATCTCTGCTATTGGTTGATCACCGTTTAGAATCTCAACTTGTGAAGGTGCGTCTATATCGCTGGCAGAAACCACTCCAACTCCCTTTTTCTTTAATTGAATTAAGACCGGTTCGTCACTATGTAGAGCCAAACGGATTTTCTTGATGTTTAACAGTATGGCTAAGACATCTTCTTTTACTCCGTCGATAGTAGAAAATTCATGTTCAACACCTTCTATCTTGACTTTTGTGATAGCCGCACCAGGTAATGATGAAAGAATGATTCTTCTTAGTGAGTTACCTAATGTATGACCATAGCCCGGAAAGAGTCCATCAATTTCGTAGATACCACGAAAATCTTCTTCGCTAATTATGCGTGGCTTTGACGGTAGGGCTACATTTGTTTCTAACATATGCTTGTTATTAGTTATGGTTACCTCTATTAATTGAACTTGAACTATCGACTGTAGAATTCAAATACTTGTTCCGGGTCAAACATTGCTTCCTTAGGATCGTAAGTCGGTTGCGCTGATAATTTTCCTTCCATTTTCTTAAGGTCAAAACTAGCCCAAGCTGGAATGCTGGCTTGGTCGTGATTTTCTGCTAATCCTACAAAAAGACCACTGTTCTTACTACCTTCCCTGACGCTTATTACGTCTGCTGGAGTAACCTTGTAAGATGGTATTGAAAGTTTTCTACCATTTACCACGATGTGACCATGAGCTACCATTTGTCTAGCTAGACGACGGGTTTTAGCCAAACCCATTCGATAAACTACGTTATCAAGACGAGATTCCAGTCTGGACATTAACAACGAAATCGGTTGGTGACTTTTCGTTAATGATTCATCAACGTAACGACGCAACTGTTTTTCGGTTATACCATAGGTCAAACGCATTTTTTGCTTTTCGATAAGTTGGCGCTTATAGTCACTTACCTGTGCTCGGCGTTTTAGCGTTTTTCCACCACGGGCTTGTGAAAGAGCGAATTTTTGAGTTTGTGTTTTCTCAAAAATTGGTGCTCCCAGTCTTTTGGCTATTTTAAATTTAGGTCCTATTTTCATATTTATACAAGATTAGACACGTCTAGCTTTAGGAGCTCTTGGTCCATTGTGTGGGACCGGTGTTTTGTCCATTATTTTGGTAACAGTGATACCTTTACCAGCAAAGGCCCTTAAGGCTGATTCACGGCCAGCGCCGACACCCCTGATAATAACTTCAGCGTCCTTCATACCCATCTGAAGAGCTTTATCACCAATTATCTCACCCACTTTAGCAGCGGCAAAAGGGGTACTTTTTCTTGAGCCTTTAAAGCCCAGAGCACCACTACTGGCTGCCATAACAGCGTTACCCTTAGGATCACATAGGGTTAGTAGGGTGTTATTGAAGGTAGCTAAAATATTCAGTCGCCCATTTACAACCTTCTTTTTTGGAATACGGTTCAAAGCTCGCGAGGTTCCCGCAATATCTGAGCCGCCACTCTTCTTCATGATTCTTTTCTTACCCATAGGAATTTAATCAATATTACTAATAAATTAAGACTAAGTCTTTTCCAACTTACGCTTACCTGAACCCATAGTCTTCTTAACACCTTTAAGTGTTCTGGCGTTTGTCTTGGTTCGTTGACCGCGAGAAGGTAGTCTTTTGGCATGTCTAGAGCCTCGGTAGCTTTTGATATCCTTTAAGCGCTTAATATGACTAGAAACTTGTCGCTTTAATTCACCTTCTATAGTAAAGGATTCAATTTTTTCACGAATTGCATTCTCCTGATCGGTCGTAATGTCAGTTGGCTTGGTGAATTCAGAAATATTTAACTCAGCTAAAATTTCTTTAGCTCTGGTTCTACCAATACCATGAACGGTGGTTAGACCGAATTCTAGGTGTTTGTTGTCTGGGATTGTAATACCGGCGATACGCATATTTTGAAATAATTAACCCTGTCTTTGTTTGTGGCGAGGTTTTAGCTTGTTGATAACAAAGACCTTACCTCTACGCTTGACGATTTTGTCGTCAGGACTCATTTTTTTAACTGATGATCTTACTTTCATATTAAATTTATAGTCTTTTTGTTATTCTACCTTTACCTCCGTATGGGTCAGGAACAATAGCAACCTTGTCTCCGACTAACACTCTGATACGAAACTTCCGCATCTTACCTGCTAAATAGGCAATTTGTGTTTCATCTTCGCCGTCTACTATTACGCGAAAAAGCGCATTTGGTAGCGCTTCCTCTACTGTGGCGTAGACGAGTTCTTCGTTATCTTTTTCTTGATCCATTTAAACGTGTGTGAGTTTAGCAAAAGTCTAGCAAAAGGTCAATACTAAACACTTGATTTATCCCCTACTCAGACTTATTGGCAATTATTTCGGTGATCTTAATATCGTCCGGCTGATCAGGAAAAGATAGGTTCCAGAATGGTCTTGTTATAGCTTCAGATTTTTCAATAGCTGGATAGCCACCCAAGACACTTGGTAAGGCAGTTCGGTTTTTACCAACTAAATCAGATTTTAGTTTGTCGTCGTCATATTCCCAAACAATAAGAGGTCGTCCGATTAAGGTAAATTCGATTGAATCCACAGCCGCAATATTGGTAGAAGAGGTGGTGGCTGAGGTGTAACTAAAGGTTAGGGTGTTTATATCTTCTATTCTAACTGGTACATCTTCGTAACCGGGTATAGTGGCCTTGGCTACGTAAGAAGCAAAATCAGATTTCTTAAACAATGGTATGCGTAAAGTAGCCTTCTCCTTGATGGTAGCTAGGTTTGGCCCATATTCAACCGCCGGTAATGTTTCAAAGGTAAAGGTTATTGAACCAGTAAACAACTCCATACCAGCTGGTTTTTCAGCGTCTATTCTCTCCAGTAGTGAATTTCTAAGTTCAAGTTGTAGGGCTTGTTTGGCGGTCTGTAATTCGGCTTCATCAATGATAAATCTAGCACCGTTAAATCCACCTCGCATTGATTCTATGGATTCTCCGTAGACGTTATCGAATTCGGCTGAGCCAGCAAAGCCCGGTATAGTAAACTTAGATGGACCAATGTTGTATTCATCCCCTGGTTGATCAGCGAATACGTCGGCACTTATCACTCCCGGTGCTATCACTCCCTCGCTACTTTTGGTATAGCCTGGTACTACAATTGAATCTTTTAGTCGATAAATCTTGCCATCATTAGTTTCAAATCGGGTGTTGGTAATTAGTCTGATTGGTTCGGTTGAGTGTTTGTTATACACCAGTATTACGCCGGTAGCTTGTTCCACCACCTGCTCTTCACCAGTGGCGCTGACCTGTCGTTCGCCAGTAGCTTCAAGTGACATAATCTCGTAAGACAACTCACCAGCCTGTGGTGTTTTGTAGGCGACAACGGTAGCGTTCACATTTGGTTCACGATTACGAGGATAAACCGTTACTTCGGCCCCACTGATCAAATAACTTATTAATAAACTACCACCCACAATTACAAAAAATATTATAAAGGCGTAGAGGTAGGTTCGGCGCTTTTTTTTGTTACCATCCACTATTCTTATATTGACATCGTCAGCTTCTTCTCTATCAACTACTTTATTACTAACTGAAACGGTACTAACGTTTTCGCTAGCACGCCGTCTTTTTGGTTGAGCGGGACGGATATCTTGTAAGTTCCATTTTTGTGACATAAATCTTTATAACATTATAACAAATTAGCCAGCTTTACCTATGTTTTCACTGTGCATCACGGAATTTTTGCTCAAGGTAATTAACTCCCAGTAATATTGGTGTATCGCCGGTATGGGAGTCTGAGATTAAGTCTGAGGTTACGGTATAGACATTATGGTTAGTGGTAGTAACAACGTGGGTAGCTGTCTTTAAAAGCATTCTCAAAACTGATTCGGTCTGAAGGTCTGTATGCATAAAGACAGACTGCGGAATTGATAAGGTGTCGCCCGTTTCTCTAAATAGATTTACTAATTCGGTTGTATAACTATCATAGATCTCGGAAATCAAGGTTTGTTTGGCGCTACCGACCGAAGCTAGAGCGTACTCAGTGTTGGCTTTTAGATAGGTGTAGGCCTCTTCGGTTGGTATGAAAAGCGAAGTGGCAATTTTTTGAGTCAGAGTAGATACACCGATTGGAATATGGTTGATGTGTTGCAGAGTACCATTTCTAACAATACCGATTTCGGTGGCTTCGTTTGTTATATCAACCAAGCAACACTCCAAGGTACTTGGGTAAAGTGACATTATTACCTTGTAGAATATGGTCATGAAAGGTTCAATATCGAGTACGGCATTAGGAGCGATTCGTTGGTGAGAATCTTTGAGAGTGTCAATTATTGATTCGGTGGCCAAGGTGGTGAGGTGAACAAAGGAAATTTCGCTAGCTTTTTTCTTTAAGTAAGATTCAAGAAGGTAGCCGTTTAGGGAGACACCGATAGATTCTTGGCCGGTTAGGGTGATATTAAAGTCTTTAAAGCTACCGTTTTCGGAAATGGTGTTTAAAGCGTCTTGTTCGGCTAGCTTGGTTAGGTCTTCAATAAGTTTTTTATCAACCACAAACTCTTGGTCGTCCGTATAATGTATCTTCTTAGCATTGGTATACTGCCAAGGTGCTGAAATAGAAGCTTGGATATAGTCAATGGTTTGGTTTTTGTATACCTCACTTAGGGTACGTAAACCTTGATTTCCTAACTCAAGAAACACGTTTACCAAGGCAGTTTGAACAGCCCGCTCGGCCTCTTTTAGGTTTGATATATTTCTGGTGAGGACGTGTTCACGGTGCGTCCAGATAATTTTAAGGTCGTCATTCAGAGCGTCGTATACGACCAAAGCCACCCCTACGCTGCCGGATCCAATATCTATCACTACTCCACCAGTAATATCTTTGTGTGATTTATGTTTCCAAAACATTACGTACAGTATACAAGTTTTGTATCGATACAGTTTGTTTTCACCACAAATGAGGTGGATAGCTATTCCAAAACAGCTTTAATTCGCCTTATGCCAGCCGCTGAAGATTCTTCTTTTTTAATTTTGAATACACCGTCTATTTGTGATAGATCATTAACGTGGGGACCACCACAGAGCTCTCTTGATACGATTTTGTTGCTAGGGTTTTTGATTGTATAGACCTTAACTTCATCTGGATACCTATCCCAAAAACTGGCTTCTATGGTTTCATCATTCTCGGCCTCTGATTTTGGCATAAATTCAATATTGACTGACCCGCCGTCGCTGATTGTTTTGTTTACTTCATCTTCAATTTTCTTTAAGGTATCACTATCAATCTTGTCAGGATGTGTAAAATCGAAGCGCAATCTTTCACTGGTTATATTTGAACCAGCTTGATGCACATGATCACCAAGTTCTTTTCTGAGGGCCGCCAACAATAAATGAGTAGTGGTGTGGTATTCCACCACTTTGTTTGAATGATCGGCTAGCCCACCTTTGAATTTTTGTTCAGCGCCAGCTCTAGATTTGGCTCGGTGTTCATCCATGAGTTTAGTGAACCCTTTCTTGTCAACGACGAGCCCCTTCTCCTGAGCGATTTCTTCGGTTAGTTCAATTGGAAATCCATAAGTAGTGAACAGGTCGAAAGCGTTTTTAGCGCTAATAGCCTTTACTTCTATTGGTTTAGCTGAGGTGTCAATCACTTTTTTGCCATTAACTTCTTTAGAAGTTAGGTGGATTTGTAAGGATATTTTATTAAATTGTTTCAAACCTTTCTCCAGTGTCTTGCGGAATTGTTCTTCTTCATTACTGATAGTATTTTTTATATTTTCAGCGTTGTTACTTAGATTAGGATACTGTTCTTCATATATAGTAATCACAGCTCTAGCCAGATTTGATAATTGTCCGGAGTTGACACCTAGGACATCGGTGTATCTAACGGCTCTTCTGATTAGTCTTCTTACAAAATAGCCCTGTTCACTGTTGCTTGGGTTAACATCATCTCCAATCATGAAGACAGCTCCTCTGATATGGTCGGTGATAACTCGGAAAGCTTCAAGGTTATCTTCGTATTTTTTGCCGGATATGGTTTGTAGTTGTTCTATGACCGGCCAGAGTAAGTCTGATTTATAGACATCGTTGTTATCATTTACAGCTGCCAAAATTCTTTCTAAACCGCCACCAAAATCAACGTTTTGCTTGGGTAACTTAACAAAACCTGATTCGGTCTTCTTGTACTCCATGAAAACAGAGTTACCAATTTCTAGGAAACGGCCACAATCACAGGCTGGATGACAGTGTTCTCCGTATTTTTTATCGTGCGGAGTACCAAAGTCAAAAAACATTTCGCTGTCCCCACCCCCGATTTCACCAATCGGCATTTTGTCTGGAGTACCAGCTCGACTCCACCAGTTTTCTTTGGCGTCGTAATAAAATATTCTCTCCCCTTCCTTCATACCACGCTTGTAACCATTGTCGGCTGAACCTATTTCAGCCACGTCTGATGATAGATTTCTTTTAGAGAAAAGTTTTTGCCATAGTTCAACTGACTCGGTATCTTTGGGAATACCTAAAGCTTTATCGCCAATAAAAGTCGTTACATAAATTCTCTCTGGATCAAGTTTAATTTCGTCTACCAAAAATGAATAAATCCAAGGAATTTGTTCAGACTTAAAATAGTCACCAAGGGACCAATTACCTAACATTTCGAAAAAGGTAGTGTGGCTATTGTCCCCTACTTCATCAATATCTTCAGCCCGAAAACATTTTTGTGAGTCGGCAATACGGGTTCCTTTAGGATGAGTCTCCCCCATTAAATAAGGGACCATGGGTTGCATTCCGCTACCGGTAAAAAGAGTAGTTGGATCGTTTTCTGGTACTAGGGCTGAAGACGGGACGATGGCGTGTCCCCTCTCAGCCATATAATCTAAGTATTTTTTTCTGATTTGGTTTCCGTTCATAAGCAATAATTAGCCACTATACTAAATAATACTCTTTTTTGCCATTTTTTGGGTTCTGAGTGTGTTTGGTCAGTTTTTTAGAAGATTGGTTCCCGGTTCCCTTTCTTGAAGAAGTAACCTTCCAGTGAGTATTTATCATAGCCGTAGCAGAAAAAGGCGATTGGAACACCAATCAGGATTATGTGTGGCCAAACTGCTTCTCCAAAATACAACAAAGACAGGGTTAGAAAAACATTCAAAACAATAGAGGTAAATCTAATTTCAAGACCGAGGATGAAGAAGATACCCAATAATATTTCGATAATAGCGGCACCGAAGACAATAAATTCCGGAGCAAAGCCAAATACTTCAACCAGATTGTATTCCTCAACCACCGCTAAAGCTAATTGGTTATGGAATATCTTGGCGTAGGCGGAAGCGTAGATTAAGGAAACTCCAAAACCAACTCTTAGGATAAGGAAGGCAAATTCACCGTACTTATTAGATATATAGTCTAATAATCTTGAACCTCTGGACCAGATATGGTGTTCGTGTTTTACCGAAAACTTATGGCCACCAACCAAAACTAGCACGACCAACTCAACTAAGTAGTTTAGGTAAGTAACCATATAGACACCATAGTTGATGATTCCGACTCCAAAAAACAGCAAACCAATTATACCGGCCAGACGACTGTAAAACCCAAAGATCATAGCCAGACCAAGTAAAAAGAAGGCTATTTGTACTAGCAAGCTAAACTGACCGTACATGGCCTGAAATGGCAGTTCTGGTCCAAACATAGCTGACTCATAGGCACAAAATATAAAAGCTAAACCAACGGTTATTCTGGCGATAAATGGCGCATAATGCTTCAGTCTGACCAAATATTTATCAAATTTGTTCTCTAGGCGAACTGAAATCGAGATTATAAAAACCGAAACTATAATGAAGGACACTATCAAGCCCCAGATAATGGTATTGCTGACATGGTTGCTAAAAATATCAAGGAACGAAACAGCCGGTTCGGTTTCTAATTGTTTAACCTGATCAGCGGTTAGCACGTAGACTTCGTGCGCTTTGGCTTCACTGGCCAACAGAAAGGTGGTGATGATACTGAATACCTTGATTAATCTAGCTTGGTAAGACTTCATAAATATTTTTTAATACCCTTTGAAAGGATCATTTATTATGCGTTTAATACCTTTTGACTTAAGGGTGTTTTTGACAGCGGTTATCATACCAGGCGAACCGGAGATAAAATATTTAGCCGTGTTTTTGTAATGATTGGTCAAAATATCGATCTGCTGATTTACCTCCTCGGGTGTGTTTACGTAGTGAATCTTAATAGCGGGATGGTCTGCAAATCTGTCCAATTCGTCTTTATAGGTAAAATAATCGTTTTTACCAGCGTAAATAAGTTCTAGGCTGGTACCGGAAAGATGGTTGTTTGCAATTTCGTATAGAATGGCCCGGAAAGGAGTGATTCCAATACCGCCAGCAATACCAATCAACTGACCGTCATTTTGCTTGGTGTGAAATTCCCCATAAGGACCGTTGATGGTAGCTAAGTCACCAACATTGAGGTTTTGTAGTTTGGCTTTAAAATCGCTTGGTTTAGGTAGGATGTTGGTGCTGATCTTTACTACATTTTCGTATGATGAACTGGCTACCGAAAAGGCACGCCAACTTTTCCCTGTTATCGATTCATTTGGCAACCTAAAAACTCCGTGTTGTCCAGCCAGCCAAGTGAAGCTGTGGTCAGTCTCAAAAATAAAAGAAAAGACTCCATTACCTTCATTAATCCTTTCTTTAAATGATAATTTGTGGCGGTAAAGGTAGTGGTGATAGTCAATCGGGCTTAAAAGAGCCCTTCCAAGCAGGTCTAACATAATCCACTTGATTATAACAGTAAGGATCGACCAAATAACGGCTGTTTGTTAACAACTGTTTTTTGTGATTACTGGTTTTTTACTTATTTTTCAAAAGTGATTCTAGAGTTTTTAGTTCTCTGTCTTGAGTTTTTAGGCTGTGGAGAAAAGTCTGGTTGCTTTTAGTGTTTATCCCGATAGATTTAAAGATATTGTCTACGTTATCCACGCCACCAGAACACAAAAACTTATCAATTTGATTTACGTAGTTTTTGTCTTTTTGATAATTTTGGGCCATTAAGTTACTAATCAGGTGTCCGTAAGTATAGGTGTAAACATAAAATCCGTATCTTATATGATGCCAAGCAACGTAAAAATACCCATCTTTTTCAGTAAGTGAGACAGCTTCACCAAGGTAGGCTTTGAGATGTTTATTCATCATGGTGGCCAGTTCGGTTTTGGTGGCTACCCCATTCTCACGGATATGGTTGTGCATCTCCAGTTCAAAGTTAAAACAAGCGATTTGCCTTTGTACGGTGGCAATATCCCGATTCAATTTGTCGTGTAAGAAAATAACTTTATCCTTATTAGATAATCGTTCGAAGATTCTGTCTAAAACCAGTTGTTCAAACAGGGTGCTGGCTGTTTCGGCGGTAGTGGTAGAAAAAGATTCATATATAGCTCTTTGTCCCTTGCTTCTTTCAGCGTGTACGGCGTGACCCATCTCATGAGCTAGCGTAGCCTGTGATTTTAGATCATTGGTATGATTAAGCATAACAAAGGTCGGTAGATTCAAGGTACCCGCCATAAAAGCGCCGCCTCGTTTACCCTTTTTGGGATAAACATCAACTTGTCCGTTCTTTAGTAGTCTGTCAAAAATCTCGCCGTAATCAGATTTAACTGAATAAAAGGTGTCACGACAAATCTCAACTGAATCTAGGAAGGTTGGGTTAGGTAGTTTACCAATTGGATCATAACGATTGACGTAGGGGATGGTTTTTTGATTATGAATCTTAGCCTTTAGTTTGTAGAAACGACGACTCAGTTTAAAACCTTCTTTAGTGATGGTGTCAACCAAGGCCTCAACTGAGCTCTCGCTATTTTCGTTACTTAAGATTGAAGCCGAGTAAGGTTTTTTAAAACCCCTTAATTTATCTGAGACTTTTTCGTGGTTAACAATGGCAGTGAGTTCGTGTTCGGCTACTTCACTAATCTGTATTAACTCATCCAAAATAAGGTTCCATAGCTTATCTTTTTCGTGCCACTTAAGCAGGCTAATCATTTCTAAGGCCTCGGGGATTTTGATAGTTTTCCCTTTAAACTTTATGTCTCGATTGGAAATTATTTTCTCAACTGCCTCGTACCACATTTCTGCCGAAGTGTTGGCTCTAAGAGTTAAAATCTTTTCTTCTGGCTCAGATAAATGATGTTCAGCATTTTTAAACAAGGTTGAAAGAAAGTAACGATAATCCGCTAGTTTGGGATCAGCTAAGTAAATTTTTTGTTGTTTTTTAGGAATTTTTCCTAGCTCTAGTTTGAAAAAAAGTAAGTCGTTGGACAGGGTTCTAAACTTCTCAGAATACTGAGCTAGCATTTTGTTGGCAACATCATCATTTACGTTTAGAGTGGAACGAAATGAGAAATACCTGAGAATCTTGTCAGCTTGAAATTTATTAATTAAATTCTCATATTTTGTTAGAGCTTTTAGTAATTTTTCAGTCGAAGTCGTAAATTGTTTACCATAAAATTCTTTACGAAACTTAGCAATCGCTTTTTGATAATCCAACTCATCTTGTTTGATTTGCGGATCTTTATCTGATTTGTAAAAATGTTTTTTTAGATTCCAGTTAGTTTCGATTTTTCCTAATTTTGGCAACCCTTTCTCTTCCCTGTCTTTAAAATTCGGTTTCTCTAGATTTTTCGATGTCATGGATAAATTTTTTGTATTCTGCAAATACGTTATTGAATTCGTTAATAATAGGATTGCTTAATCTCTCGTTTAAAAGTTCAGACAATTTCTCGTAAAAATTGATTCTTTTATCATGAGTGTTGCCGAAATCAGCGAGGAATTGTTGGTGATTTTCGTAGTAATCTTCCACAATTGATCGTAGGTTATGGATTTTATCAGCCGCTGCAACGATGAGAACTTCTTCCGGAGCCTCTTTCAATTTTTTGAGATAATGGTTTTTTCTATCTTGCCAACTGTATTCAATTTCCCCACTACTTTGTGGTTCTGACAATGTTTCAACCATTACCCTAACTTCACCACCAAAGTCATCTTGTAATTCTTCGGCCGTATAATCCGTATCTTCAAGAGTGTCGTGGAGTAAAGCGGTAATCACCAAATCCTCAACAGGAGCATATTCACTGGTTATTAAGGCTACTGAAAACAGGTGGCTGATGTAAGGAATGGGAGCGTCACCTTTGCGTACCTGATCTTTGTGTAAAATGGTGGCGGCTCTAATCGCTTGTTCTATGCGGTAAGTGTACAACATATTAAATATGATTGTAACACTAAAACCCTTATCTGTTTAATAGAATTAGACTTATTGTTGATTGGTTCGACGCTTATTTTCCATCTCCCGCTCTAGGTTCATAATGGTGATGTTATTGCTTCGAAGCAGGTTCTCTAATCTTTTTTGGTCATGCTCTAACTTTTCTATATCACGATCGGCTTTTCTTTCAAATTCATGAATGTCGTTTTCCGCTTTACGCCTGATTTCGGCTACAACATTTATTTTATTTTTTTGTGCCAAGGAAATTTCTTGTATCAATTTTACGTTTAGGTTTTGTAGACGTGTCCTCTCCCGCTCGGCTTCAGCCAGTCTTTTGTCATCCTGATTCATAAATTTAAAGTTTTACCCCCTCCGATAATAATATTTTTCGCTTGGCTGATTCTCCGCCACGATTATATCCACCTAGCGACCCGTCCGTTCTTATTACTCTATGACAAGGAACGGCGGAGTCGTAATTCTTTGACATAATATTAGCCACGGCTCGGGCAGCTTTGGGATTACCAGCCTGACTAGCGACCTCTTTATAAGTCATGGTTTTTCCAGCGGGAATTTTGGAAACAACCAGCTTAACTTTGTCGGTAAATTTGCTCATAATTTATTTTTGTTTACCATTATGTATAGCCAATAATTTCTTTCCGGCCGCTTCTCGGTAGGGACAGAATTCACAAAATTGACCAACCGCCGGAAAATCTGAAGCCTCAAGAACGTTCTTTATGTCACTGAGTGTGTCTGGTATCCAGCTGATATCAAGTGAACAGCTAATAAGGGTAGTCTCAAATTCTAGTTTGTTGGCAAAAGCTTCTTTGTTAGCTATTCCGTTGGCATAAACAAGGTAGCCTGTATCACTTACTTTATATCCGTTTTGTTCAAAAAGCCATTTGTAAACTCCTAATTGTCTAACGTACTGAGTTTCCCAAGGACTGTCGCCTAGTTTTTCTATTCTTGATTCTTTAGAAGTGGATTTATAATCAACCACAATCAGTTCACCGCCCTTGTTTACCCACACATCATCAATGGCTCCTGACACCACTAATCCTGTCTCTTTATCGTGATATTCAATGCCGACAAAGTTGTCTCGCCATTTGTCCAGATCAGGGTGGCTGTACGGTACGGCCTCAATATCATATTCGCTCATTATCGGGTGAGATGTTTGCTTTTTGCGATATGTATCAAACTCATTTTTAAACAGAGTGTCTACGGCTATATTTAGGTTAAAACTTGGAAAACTGGGCCGTTTGGTGCCTAGCTTGTTGTCTATGTAAAAACAGCGAGGACACTCATGAAATAAGTCTATTTTCGAACGTGATAATCGCCATTTTGAACCTCCGTAATTCCAGTCACTACCACGGTTGGGGTTGTATCTGTTTATGTATTCAGCCATTTTTAGATTATAGCACAACGTAAAATGAGCCTGATCAGGCTCATTTTACGTTGTGTTTATTAAATTTTGGTTTATTTAGCCTCAAAAGTAGCAAACACTCCGTCTATTTGCACATCGTTGGCTAAATTGAAAGTCCGGTCGCCATTTTCTGTAAAGAATACAATAGCGTAAGTTGTTCCAGAAACAGTCGGTGCCAACAATTGTATTGCTTGTGGGACAAGACCTTGCTCTTTACTAAATCTTGAAGCGCCTAGGATATTTCCTAATTGCTCATCATTGTATGAACGGACAGCAATCCAGCCCTCATCTAGAGGAAAGGTGACGCTTTCAAGAGTAACGATATTGCCAGCTTCTTGGTTACCGATACTGACTTTACCTTCGCCAGTAACTAATTCAGGTTTATTATCCTCAGCAACCACGGTGTCTTCTTTTTCCATCATGGCTGAACCGGTTTGGTTTTCCTTTTGGTCAACCTGTTCAACTGAGTCATCTTCTAGAGTTAAATCGTCATTGTTTACGTCTGAAGGGTTGCCACCAAATATCCATACTAATAATCCACCAATCAAAAGACCAGCAATAAACGCTACTACTGTCTTTTGACCCTCCTGTTTTTCTTGTTCTGACATACTAAAAACTGTATATAATCCTTATATGACAGCGATTATAGCATAGCCATATTGAGGTTGTGGATTGACAAAAACCGTTTTAAACGGTTTTGCTTTTTTGAGTACAAAGCTCTGTTGCTTCTTTAACCACCTCTTCGGCCCTGGTGGAACTTAGATGTAGTCGCTTAAGAATTTGAGGTTCTTTAAGTATATCTTTACAGGTTATGACCCCGATTTTTATCAAGGCCTGTTTTTGTGTCTGAGAGAGGGACTGTAAGACTGTAATTGGATAAATTCCAGCCCGCTGGATTCGGTCGTGAAGATTGTTGTTTTTGGGATAATTCCAGCTGAGGAGAGTCAATCCTGTGCAATTTGCATATTTTTCAGCAGAACTAGTAAATTTTGTATTAGTGACAATCATTAGCTCAGATATTTTGCAGACATCATCAGAGCAAATGCTTACTGCTTCTAAGTCTATTAGGCGGGCATAGGAGTATAAAGCTACTTGAAGATCAGACTTCATGCCGGGTCTAGAGTGAAATTTTGCCTCAGCTACAAAACTGTGCTTCTCATTATAAGCCGCTACGTCTAATTCATGCTCGGCACAACGTCCCTTTAAAGTGACTCTGGTCTTGGTTTTATAACCTTCGGCCTCAAATATCCTCGCTAAAAAATCCTCAAACGGAAAACCGGTTGGCCCAAGTCCAAATAAAGCTCTACGCATAGAATACCTAGCCGATACCGGAGCTTTACTGGATCTCAATAATTCAAAAGCCTTACGATATATCTCTTGGGTTCTAATACCGTCGTGCATAATTGCTTCTATTTCAGAAACAATACTAGCTATTTCATCCCGATTGGCCCCCGCTCGTCTTAATGATTTCTGAAGCTTTGAAACCACAAACTCCTCAGTTGACCCGTCGGCTTTTATTACGTTGATTGGCATTAGGAAATGATACCACCTCCGATACAGATATGATCATTATATAGTACACATGATTGACCGGCAGTCGGCTCATCGGTCGTGTTATCTACCTTTAATTTGACTTGATTGTCTATTGTCGATTCTACGGTGGCCAAAACCGGAGTTTGTCTATAACGAGTTTGAATGTAATATTCTTGGCCGACTTTAGGTGGTTCATTAACCCAGCTACAGTCATTAAGTCGGATGTTTTTTCGCTCCAAGGTTGGTTTTTGATTGGAAACGGTAATTGTGTTGCTTATGATATCTCTATTGATTACGTACTGAGGTTCAGAATCTGCCTCTTTGTTAAAAACTTCAAAACCATGTCTTTGACCAGTGGTGTAAATAATTGCGCCCTTATGTTGACCAATCTTTGCGCCAGCTTCATTTAGAACATCACCGGTTTTTAAATCAATATAATGACTCAAAAACTCAGCTATATCTATGTGACCCAAAAAGCAAACCCCCTGACTGTCTTTTTTGTCGCTAGTTAATAGTCCAGCCTTCTTAGCTTCTTGCCTAATTTCTGCCTTAGTCGAGTCACCGACTGGTAACAATATTTTTTCTATTTGATCCTTGGTCAGGGTCCAGAGAAAGTATGATTGATCTTTATTGTTATCTGCTCCTCGACCAAGGTATGATCCCACCTTTGTTTCAAATGGTATTTTTCTAGCGTAGTGGCCAGTAGCTACGTAGTCAGCGCCGTGCTTTTTGGCAAAATCTAAAAAGCTACCAAACTTAACGTATTTATTGCACATTACATCTGGGTTGGGAGTCCGACCTTGTTTGTATTCATTTATAAAATAATCGGCCACCTCTTGTTTATAGGCTTGTTCACTGTCACAGGTTAAAAAAGGAATTTTCAATTTAGCGGCCACACGCATGGCATCAAGCCTTTCCTCCTCCCAGTTGCACTTTAGCCAGTCTGGTTGCCAGACCTTAATAAAAACCCCAACTACAAAATAGCCTTGCTTTAGGAGTCTAAGAGCGGCTACTGACGAATCAACTCCACCTGATAGCCCAACGAATACTGTCTCTTTTTCGTTTTTCATGTGCGTAAATTAGCATATGACTACTCCTTAAACAAACCGATTATTTTAGGTAACGTGCAATATTAAGTCGATGTTCGTCAAATGTCTTAGCGTAGTAAAATTCGCCGTCGTTACCGGTTATATAAAATAAGTCATCTGTTTGAGCTGGTTCTAAGACAGCTAAAATAGCCTCTAGACCTGGGTTACCGATTGGGGTCGGTGGCAAACCTTGGTTTAGGTAAGTGTTATACGGCGATTCAATCTTTAGATCATCGGCAGTTAGCTCATTTAGTGGTTTGTCTAAGACATATTCAATAGATGCATCCGCCTGTAGGGGCATATTGATAGCTAGCCGATTTTGCAGAATTCCCGATACCATTCGCATAGAGTCAGGGTCATTGGCTTCCCTTTCTATAACTGAGGCTAGTATAACTATGTCATTTAAAGACAGGCTAGAAGAAGCAATCCCAGACTCGTACGGTACTAATTTATTCTTAAACGTTTCCGTCAAAAGTTCAAATAAAAGTTGGTAATCGTAATCTTTGGTAATGAAGTAGGTTTCAGGAAATAAATAACCTTCATATGGTTCAGCTAGGGTGATAAAGGCTTTGTCGTCAAAGTTTGGCAAAGCTTTCTTGGTGATCTCGGCAATTTTAGTCACTCTGGTACCTTCCGGTATGGTGATAGGAATATTTTCGTGCTGAATTTCGCCGGAAGCAATTTTTTTAGCGAAGCCACTAACTGTTACGGGGTTAGGAAAATGATAAACACCAGCGTAGAGTTCGGTTGGCTCATGGTAGTAGGTCAATATTATGTATAATATCAATTCGGATTTAACAAAATTATCATCCTTGGCCTTCTTTACTATCTGACTAACTGACATTCCATTTTCAATTTCAAATACGGAATCATCATGGAAGGCATGAGGTGGCTTGGTTAGGCTGATTAAGTAAATGACAAAAAGCACCAAGTTAATCAGGATTATTATCATTAAGACAGCGCTCTTCTTTAGATTTTTTTTAGGTTTATACGATGAAGAAGATGTCTCAAAATCAAATATTTCATTTTCAGTCATATAATCAATTATTGTTCGTAATTTCCAATCGGCAGATTGCTTGGCGCCTCGCTTCTGGTTGAGGTGATTCTGTCTATGCCTGGGGTGATAGCCACCTTACCTGGTAAGTGATACATGGTAGCTAATTCGAGTGAAGTAAATATTTTCTCTTGGTCTGCTCCAGAGCGAGGTAGGTATTTTCTTAGCTTATATCTTTGTAATTCTTCCTTTTTCCAGACCTTAAGTCGGCTACCAAGTGGGTCTGATAAGGCCTTGTAGTTAAAGTCGGTTCGCCACCTCACTCCAATGGCGTTTCGACCTAATACATCCCACTGACTGAAAGTTCTGATCATCATTGAAATAGCGTCGAATCGGTATTTGTCTTCCGGTGCGATATAAACCCATCTGATACCAGTTTCGTAAGGGTACTTTTCGAGATTTAATTCCATAGCTTCTAAGGTACTCCGCTCACCCGGTGAGAGTAAGGTCATACCAAACTCCTGATCGTCCATACCAGCGGCCCGTTTGGTTGCTGGGTCTCGGTTCATTATTTTGTCAATCTGAGCTCTAGCTGCTGGCTCCCAATTAGGACCGCTTCTTAGTTGCCCGAATTTAAAACTTTTCTCACGATGGGGGGTGATCAAAATTTGAATCCAAAGATGCTCATTCTTTTTAAAAGAACCAAGCGCTTCTAGCATCGGAGTCATTGGATCGAGTTTCTCCTCCTCCTTAGGTAGTTTATCTAGACCAAACTCATAGTAGCTTTTTATCGGATAGGCTGAATCCTTTTTCTTACCCATATGAAAACCCATCAAATTATAGCCCTTCAAATCACTAGGAATTTGAGCAGTGTAATCTAGCGCTACCTCATGAATCTCGACTCCAGGGTACTGACTGTAAAGACTAACCTTAAAAGCCTCGGTTGTCTTTTTGGTTGGTAGGTTTACATAAAACTTAACCTCTCCTTCGGTTGAGACTAATTCCAGAGAATATGGTAGTGGCCTTTTACCATCAATATAGGTTTGCATTAAGTTGTCAGGAGTAGCTACGTTGTGTATTTGAGCAATCACTGTCTCCATGGCTTCTGGAGACTTAAAAACTTCAGGTGGCAATTTTATTTCAAGAGTGGTGCGACCGTTGTAAACATAAAATGATAGACCAACCGTGTCCATCCATTTGCTAAAAAATACATTAAAAGCCATTATTGGGAGCCAGATTGGACTAAGAGCAAACATAATGGTGACAACTTTTGATTCACCAACCCCAAAGTAGCTAAGACCGTAGATGATCAGGATTACACCAAATATTGCAATGAAGACACCGATGTCTATATCTTCCCCGCCAAAAAAACTATAAATTGGACCGATGATCGGAATTTTTTCCATACTATTCAGTATATTGTACATCAAAGCAGCCCTCATTTTCTTTAAAAATGAGGGCTGCTTGGATAACTAGTGTTTCATTATTCAGACAATGAGTAGGTCCCGTTGCTATGGCGTTTAAATAAATTCACGTCTTGGAGGTTAACAACAATGGTGTTGTCTTTTACATAGCGTTCTTTTCTGACCTTGTCGATTATTTCTTCTTTGGTAAGCGGACCGTGTTGCTCAAGAATATCTCTTAACACATCTTTAACAACTCCCGCTGAGTAACCCCATTCAGTGAGGGCATATAATCCCCTACCAACCAAAACAAATCTTTCGTCTTTTATTAGTTCGTTATGAGTGGTGGCCGTATGGGCTTTTTTAGAAAACAAAGCTTCGATCGCTTCTGCCACTTCTCTAAAGTGCATTGGTGAGCCATGTCGCTTAACTACCAAATAAGCGTAATCACGGATTCCTTTTACTTTTACATTTGGACTAGCTGAGTGACCCCATTCTCCAAGCGGGTTTGAAGCGATGTCTTTAGAGATTAGAAGCCATCTCTTTAGGATTTGCTCATCGTACTTATCGGTCAAATCAATCAATTCTTCACGGAAACGGTTGATAATTTCTTCTTCGGTTATTAGATCATCACGATTCAATGATTTTTTTACATTCTTTAGAGCCTGTTCAACAGTGTCAGCAATCTTCTTTTCGGTGTACCAGCGATGAGTATAGGCTGGACTTTCTTTTGATCTATAGAAAGGATGACCAATTACAAATAGAAAGTAAATATGATTTCGTAGGTCTTGATTACTACTCAATTCTTCCAACATCACGTGCTCGGCTACGATACCGCCACCTAATTTATTTATGATCTCTTGCATTTCAGTAAAGACTGACTCGAATTCATTATATACCTCAGACTTTTGGATTGATTGAATACCGTAGTTTTCAATTTGGCGTACTCGTTCACGGGTAATACCGTACGATTGACCAATCGATTCTAGGGTGTGAGTGGCACCATCAGCTCCTAATCCATAGCGCTTTTCAAGCACATCGCGGGCTCTTGGTGGGAGCACGCTAAGGAGTTTTTTGGTTACTTGTTTAGGTTTAAACGAAATCATATTTAATTTAATCTATTTGAATCTATATATTTTGAGATAATCTTAACAATCATCTGCTCCTTCATCCCGACAGTTACCGGTGATGTTATCATGATACTTGACATACGTCAACACTATTGTCTTAGTATGTTTATATCACAATATTTAGTATCTTGGCCGGTTTATAAATCACTTTTTTAATGTTGCCAGTTATATGAGATTTAATTGAGGTGACAGTTTTTGCCAAAGCTATCGCTTCATCTTCGGAGGCGCTAGTGGATATAGTTATGTTCCCTCGTACCCTACCATTTACCTGTACACCGATAGTTACTTCATTATCAACCACCAAAGTCTGCTCGTATTTGGGATAACTTTCTAGGTGGATTGATTTTGTGTACCCTAGTCCGTACCATAACTCTTCAGTTAGATGAGGAGCAAATGGAGCCAATAATTTCAAAAAGGTCTCGTAAGCTGTCTGAGTTAATCCCTCTTTTTCAACAGTGTTGACATACACCATCATGGCGCTGATAGCTGTATTGAATTTGAATTCTTCTATGTCATCGCAGACTTTTTTGATAGTTTTATGTAACTGTCTCTCACTTAATTCATTTTCATTATCAATAAAGTGTTCGCTTAAGCCATTTACTCTTTCCAAAAACCGCCGAGCGCCAACCAAGCCGTCCTGACTCCAAGCGATGGTGTTTTCAAACGGACCCATAAACATTTCATAAACTCGAAGGGTGTCGGCGCCAACTAATTTAACAATGTCATCAGGATTAATAATATTTCCCCAGCGTTTACTCATTTTGCGTCCGTCTTCAGCCAAGATAAAGCCAAGAAACTCTAATCTTTGAAAAGGTTCAATAGTGGACACTACACCTAGGTCATAAAGAAACTTGTGCCAGAAGCGAGCATAAATCAAGTGCCTAACAGCGTGGTCACCACCAACGTAAACATCCACTGGCGCCCAGTATTGTTCTTTTTCTTTAGACACTAAGGCTTGGTTGTTGTGATTATCCATAAACCTTAAGTAATACCACGATGAACCAGCCCATTGAGGCATGGTGTTGGTCTCTCTTTTAGCTCCTTCTCCGCATTCTGGACAAGTAGTGTTTACCCAGTCAGTAATGTTGGCTAAAGGGGATTCTCCGGTACCAGTTGGCTCGTAATGCTCAACTTCCGGTAAAACGACTGGTAGTTGATCCTCTGGAACAGCCACCGGTCCACATTTTTCACAGTGAATAATCGGAATAGGCTCACCCCAGTATCTTTGGCGACTGAATACCCAATCACGGATTTTGTAAGTAGCTGTCATTCTACCGCCCACTTTTTCAGTAATGGCGACTTTGGCTTCTTTAGAACTTAGGTCATCGAATTCATCAGAATTACAAACATTACCCATTCCTGTAAAAGGACGTGGGTCAAATAACATTGAGACATCGTAGGAATCACGTTCTTCAGTAAACTTTGAGACAAGTTCTTCTTTTGTTAACCAGACTGGTTCCTGTTTTTTCTTTTCTTCCTCTGAGACAGTGATAGGCTCTTGATCGATAATTTCTAGTAAACACATACGACTAATTAGAGAACGATTCAAATCTTTGCCGGGGTGATAAAAATGAGATTCTACTTCGTCACCAATATATCTAATAAACTTTGTTTTATAACCACTTTCCTCCAAGGTTTCTCTGACAGCAGTCTCAGAAAAGTCTTCTCCGTCTTCAAGTCCACCAAACCACGGGCTGTGCTTATTAAATTCATGACTAAATGAAACAAGATATTTTTCAGTCTTAGGATTATATACGATTGCACCAGCCGCTACTCTAGGGATGGCGTTTGGTAACGTTTCCCCGAATACTTTTCTGACGACTTGTTTGATAGGAATGTTAAATTTTTCGGCAAAGGCGTAGTCACGCTCATCGTGAGCCGGTACAGCCATAATCGCCCCTGTTCCGTAGCTAGCTAGTACGTAATCAGCAATATACACCGGAATCTCTTCGTTATTTGCTGGATTGGTAGCCGTGATTCCCTCTAATTTAACCCCAGTTTTCTCCTTGGTATCATCTAACCGGTCTTGCTCTTTTTTGTTGGTACTTAGTTCGATGTATTGCATCACTTCGTCCCAGTTTGATACCTGGCTCTTGTTTTTTTGAATTAAGGGATGTTCGGGGGCTAATACTAGATATGTAACTCCAAATAACGTATCGGGACGAGTAGTGAAAACAGTCACTCTGTCTTTAGTGGAAAGCTTAAAATCAATTTCGGCTCCTTCGCTACGGCCAATCCAGTTACGCTGAGCTTCTTTTATGTGTTCCGGCCATTTAAGACTGTCTAGGTCTTCCAACATACGATCAGCGTACGATCGTATTTTAAGTACCCATTGACGCATCGGTCGTTTTTCTACTAACGAACCACAACGTTCGCAAGTACCGTCTGACTCTAGGTCTTCGTTGGCCAGCCCAGTCTGACAACCGGGGCACCAGTTAATTGGTTCATGACTTTCATAAGCCAGACCTTTTTTAAACAACTGCACAAAAATCCACTGAGTCCATTTATAGTATTCTGGATCGGTGGTGTTTATCTCTCTCTCCCAGTCATAATCAAAACCCAACACCTGTAATTGTTCTTTAAAGCGAGCTACGTTTTTTTCTACCGCTACCCTAGGATGAACCTTATGCTTAATAGCAAAATTTTCGGCTGGCAGACCAAAAGCGTCCCAACCCATTGGATGCAATACTTCGTGGCCTGTCATTCGCTTAAAGCGTGAGTAGATATCGGTGGCTATATAACCTTTGGGATGTCCAACGTGCAGACCCTCACCTGAAGGGTAAGGAAACATGTCTAGAACAAAAGTCTTAGGCTTTTTACTTTCCGTGGTGTGATAGACATTATCTTCAGCCCATTTAGCTTGCCATTTTTTTTCGAAGTCCTGAGGATTAAACTTTTTGTTCATATAAATCGTAGTCTGTTAAGTGTTTTAAACGAATTTACATTATGCCGTATATCCCTTAATAGTCAAAGTTGATAGTATTTATCTGCACTGATTGAATATTCGTCCAACTATTTAAGTTTAACAGCTAATTCACTTGGACTATTTAGAATATTCTCCTCGGCTAATTCGGTGAGTAATTGTTCTTTTGAACAGAATCCCCAACTAACACCGATTAATCTATTGGTGCTAATAATGTCTCTTAGCTCATAAATGTCAGCCAGAGTGTCAGTAAAATAGTAAATCTCAGACAATTCAGCGTCCCAGTCTTTGGCGACTAGTTGGATCTTTTCTTCTTTTGAGTGATGGTCTTCAAAAGCTAGTATGTGGGTTGGATTTATATTAGTTTTAGCTAAGGCCGGCGATACGTAATTCTGGGAACCACTTGAGACTACCGCTTTGTACTTTGTGGGTAATAATTCAATCTCTTTCACGAAGTCATCAAATAGGGTTACTCCGATTTCGTGCATAATACTACCAAATTCACTAGTCCATTTATATTCATTTGCTAATTCAGTTTCAGACAAGGAGTGTGTTTTAGTATGGTGTGGCTTTTTACTAAAATAGCTATTCATTTCAGCTATAGCTTCTTGACGGTTGGATCGGTTGCCCTTTTTGATATGGGCCAAAATAACGGTTTCCCAAGTGTCGCCAATTACACCGTCAAAATCAAAAATTAAATACTTATTACTCATTTTCGATATTTACCACTCTCTCAAAGCAAAATTCACCACTTACATAATCCCAATTGTCAGGGTCTTGTATGACTAGTTTTTCATCGAAGTATGGTCTGGTGTAACTATTGTTACCCGATTCTGATTTAAATTCAGCACATAGTTCAAATCCTTTATCAGATACACGGTAGATATAATCAGAGCGACCATCACTGGCTACTGGCGCTTTAAGTGAGCCGTAAGCTTCATTGATAGACTCTGGCAATCTATCTTCATTACGTATGTATTCTTCGATTTTCCATTGTATATTTTGCAAATCAGTGATTTGATTTTGATCAATCTTCATCTCTCGGACCATGCTTGGTGTGTCAATCTGAGTGTAGCCAACGATCATCGCTACTATTGAGACAGTGGCGACCAAGATTCCGTAGTAAATAGAAAGACGCTCTTTTTTCTGCCAATAGTGTTTAGCATCTAACCAGTAGTATAAGACGGCCGCTCCAACTACGATAAACAAAGACAAGGCCTTTAGGATAAACCGCAAAGTTATTTCTCCGTTTAAAAAGGTATAGACAGTGGCGACAAAGTTTCCTAGCAAAACCAAACCACCAGCCAATAGCGATAGATAGATTAGCCACTTGGTTAGGTTAAGGTAAGCACGATCAGTTTCTCGTCTAGCCTTATTTACTATTCTGGTAAGAGTTAAATAGGCTGGCATAAAAACCACCAAGGTGGCAATTGAAAAGCGGATGCCAGACATGGAGTTTTCAAGCTGCCAACGGTAGTCGGCGACATCTGGGATAAGAATATTAATAATATTAAATAGTAAAACTATTAACGATGTAATTGTTACGTACAAAGTTATGATGGCCCCTAGTTGCAGGGCAAAGTTTTTTGCTGTTTGTTCCATATACTCTAAGTATGCTACTAATTTTTCTATTGTAAACCACTTTGTGCCAATAAAAAGTAGTGATCTTGTCCCTAAAAATGTCTAAAGCTTAAACTGGTCTTTAAGCCTGGTTGATTTTTCGCTACTTTTAACGATTGATATTAGTAGACAAATCTTGCCACCAAGCTGAAGGATCACGCTGGTACAGTGTGCGACCTAATTCTTTTCCGGCCTTTGACTTGATTTGATCTATATGCCTAAGCTCATCACGATAGAGCCATTTTTTAGCTTCAACACTTCCCTGCCATTCATACTCCCTAAGCAAAAGAATTTGGTCAATTACATCGGCGTCTTTAGCCAATATTGATTCACGGCTTTCTCTTAATTCATACTCTTCGACAATATCGTATAGGTCTGTAAATGGCATGTCACCAAGTTGATCTTTGTTGATCTCGTCGTCAAAGACTTTGGTGTAGCGTTTGTGTACCCAGTTGTGGTCATTACTACGGATCTCACCAAGATCGTGCAATAAACACATCATAACCACCTTATAGGGATCAGCTCCTTCCAACTTGGCTAAATGCCAACCGATCAGTGTCACTCGGTAAGAGTGAGAAGCAATCGTATCTGATGAGTCTTCAACCAAAAGAGTTTGTCTGTGCATTCTTTGTAAACGACGCATAGTCCCCACTTCAAATAGAAAGTCTGATATTTTTTGATTTGGATTTTTCATTAAATACAATGTACCATATAAATATGAAACAAGAAGATTTAAAAAATGCGCCGAAATTATTTTGTGAAAATATTAGAGTTGGTTTTTCGCCTGAATATTTCGTGGTTGGACTAAGCTCAGGCTCGCAGTCAAATATTTACGCCTTAACACCCGAGCACGCCAAACGACTACATGAGTATCTGGAACATGAAATAAAGAATTTTGAGGAAAAACACCACAAAATAGAAGCTAAATGGGACCCCAATGTCCTTAGTCCAGTACAAAGAGCCAATCCACCAAGTGAAGGTAGTTAGATTACATCAAGAGCTTCAATTAGATGTAGATGAAAGTGATTTGGAATACTTTTTCGATGGGGCAGGGTCTCAAAAATAAAAGTATACCGCTCTAAGTCTTTGCTATTTTTAATGGTTTTCAATTCTCGCCATTCTTCATTTGTGATCTGATTTTCGTCTACATGTCGCTTAATGCACAACATGTGGTGTGTTTTAGCAATAGCATCATAGGGAAAGTCGTTCTCGGTAATATTCCAATATTTAAATGAAGTCAAACCATCCATTTTGCATAAGCGACATCCGTCATTGATATAGCCATTTTTAATAAGATTTTGGTATTTTTCATGAGTTTCTTTTTTGCGAAAATGTGGCTTGCTCATAACTGACTGATTTATCTATGAGTGCATAAACTCAATTACGTCACCGTCTTTAACTATATATTCTTTACCTTCAAACCTAAGCTTCCCCTCTTCCCTAGCCTGCTTAATTGAGCCACATTCAACCAAGTCATCAAAAGTGACAACTTGAGCTCGAATGTATTTTTTTACAAAGTCAGTATGGATTGCACCACCGGCCTCCGGACCGGTGCTGCCAATTGGCACTGTCCAAGCTCGGGTTTCTTTTTCACCGGTGGTAAAATATGACATTAGACCTAGTCTGGTGTAACAAGCTCTTATTAATGAGTCTACACCAGCGTCTTGTGATCCGTACTCTCTTCTGAATTCATTTTTTTCATCGCCATCTAGATCTTTCAGTTCGTGTTCAACACCAGCGTCTAGGACGATGTAATCCATGTTCGTATCCTCGAAGTATTGAGTTAAGTCTCGCCAGCGATCGTCGTCTGTTTCGTCTAGGTTTCTAGCGCCGGCTTTTTTGTTACAAACATACAAAAATGGTTTCATGGTCAAAAGATGTAAACCGGAAACTATCTTTTTTTCCTCAGCATTAAGGTCAACTGTATTAGCTAATTTTCCGACTTCCAAAACCACCAGTATTTTCTCTAAACATAACTTCTCACTAATGGCTGATTTATCACCTCGCTTCACATCTTTTTCCAGACCATTTAGTCTTTTCTTTACAGTTTCAAGGTCAGCAAATATTAATTCTAGATTTATTATCTCAATGTCGGCCAGTGGATCTACTAGGCCAGAGACATGGTGTACATCATCGTCCTCAAAAATACGAACCACTTCGACTATCATATCTGTTTCCCGAATGTTGGCCAAAAATTTATTTCCTAATCCCTCACCGGCTGAGGCACCCTTAACCAAACCAGCAATATCTACAAACTCAACCGCCGCTGGTAATATTTGCTCAGAACCAGAGATGCTTGCTAAGGTCTGCAATCTGCCATCGGGGACGGCTACTACCCCTACCGAAGGATCGATTGTACAAAATGGATAATTCTCCATCGCTACTGATTTTTTGGTAAGCGCATTAAATAGGGTTGATTTACCAACGTTTGGCAAGCCTACGATTCCGACTGATAGTGACATATGTGTAGAAGATTAACAAAAATATTACCTTAAATAAAGGGTTTTACTATGTTACTCTAGACCTAAACGGTTTAGGCTTATTTTATAAGCTATGGACAATTCTAAATTCTGAATGAGTAACCCTGCTATTCAGCCACTGGATCAACACTGTCGTACTGTAGTAAGGCTTCGATGTCGGCGTTTTGACCGTCATAACCATCAACACCCATACTGCTTTGCATGGCGCCAATGTCTTCAAACATTTTGGCGGTATCCATAAACTCAACATTGTTTGGTGGAGTAAACAAGGATCCTACTTCAGTCCAACTTACACATTCGTACTCAACATCTTCATCATAATCAAAACCATTATCGGTTGGATAATATTCTGAATAATCATCTATATCAGATTTGGACATTTTTATAGCAAACTCACCGTCGGGAGTTTGACCCCAAGCGTAAATTTCCTCTCCGTTATCAAGAAATGATGATTCATACTCCGCCTCATCGTACATCACCTGACTCTCGACTCTTATTTTGTCGCTTGAGATATAGGCTACACCGTTTGATTTGTGTTCACTATCTAGGGCATCGGTGCTAAACTCACAACGCTGACTACCGCCGGCTGTCATTAAGGCTCTGAAATTGCTTAGACCAGTCTCTTTATTTTCCATCTGATCTTCAGCCGAATTTTGCTCAGAATTTTCATTGGTTGTCTGGGAAAGTGCTTGGGCACCATCTTTATTAGACTGATTGATGAAAATAAAACCAGCCACCGCCAAAACTACTACTACACCTACTCCTATATATATTTGCTTGTTCATAACTAAATGGGTCCTGAATTAATATCTAAAATTATATCATCATTTACAATGCGTAAAATATCAAAATTACAGATAAACACCTAAATAATCAGGCTATCTCTTGTTGGTGTTACTAAATTGGTATCCTAAAAACTGCCTAAACGCCGGTTCGTCCTAATAACTCTATCTTTTTTAGCCATTTAGACCTAGTCTCATCAGTCACTCTTTCACACGGTCCAAAGGCAGAAACAGCGGTTTCAAGACCGGCAAAACCTAGAACTCCGTGTTGAATTTCGTTAGTATAATCACCAAACATCCACCAAGTCTTAAACGGGCTGTGAGAACCGGCCACAATAATGACTCTGGCTGTCTTACCCTTAAGTCGCTGGATGACTTTCTTCGTTTTTTTATCAAAATTAAAAGCAAAACCTGGTATCCAGATTCTATCAAATAGACCTTTCAATATAGCTGGCATAGTGCACCACCAGTTTGGGTAAACTATTACTACATGGTCAGCCCAAGTAAAAGTCTCTTGTAGTTTGATTAGATCGGGTTCGAGCTGTTGAATTTCTTTGTAACCCTTATGGAGAATGGGATCAAATTCTAAGTCACCGATGTTTACCCTCACTACCTCATGACCAGCTTCTTCCGCTCCGGCTTGGTAATGGTCAGCCATGGCTCCACTGTAAGTTTCTTTATCAGTGTGACCAAGAATAATTAAAATTTTTTTCTGCATGTATAAGTTATTATACATGTCATTATCAAAGCCACTCGATTTTGTATGTGGTTAACTATCTTTTAATACTGCCGTTGGGATTAAATTGCCCTTGGGTACCCATCTGTTGCTTCATTAGTTTTTCCTTCATTTCGGGACTCATGATGGCCATAATCTCTTTCTGGTATTTAGGCAACACTTTCATAGCAGCGTTCATTTGATTACCACCTTTCTTAGTTTCTTCCTGTAATTCTTTGGCAATTTTTTCAAATAAGGCTGGGTCTTTTTCCACCATGGTCATGATCATCTCTCTTTGATCAGCTGGTACATTTTTTAGCTGTTTATCCAACAACTTTTTCATCGCATAATTTTTGATTTTTCCAAACATAGAGGGCTATTGTAGCATCTTTTATCAGAAGCAAAAACCATTAAGGTAGAACCTGGATTGGCTAAGAATAAGCTGATTTTAGTTGACAGAACAAATATTTTGTGATATTTTAACGCTTTAATAAATAGATTCATATGATACAAAAATTATACAGTTGGTACGGAAAAAGAAATGTCAGATTAGTGGCCTTTACGATATTTATATTGGCCATTGTAGCGGTATTTAGTTTTTTTCGTGAATCAAATTCAATCGAAGAAGTTCAGACTGACATTAAGCAAGTAAAGGTGTCTACGGTGTCATCATTAAGTAGTGGTTCTTCTTTGAATTTTATTGGTACCGTTGAAGCCATTACTCAGGCCAGCTTGGAGGCTGAAGCTAGCGGACGAGTGGTTTCGGTACCGGTGTCTATTGGCCAAAATGTGCCGGCTGGAACTATAATTGCCCAGCTTGAAAATGCGGCTCAAAGAGCCAGTGTGTTGCAGGCCGAAGGAGCTTACGAAGCGGCTCTGGCCAACTCTGAACAAAATAGTAGTGGTGTTAGAAGTAGTGAAATCGCTTTATTGGAAGCTCAGAATGCTTCATTAGCCATGGCTAATAATGCTTATGCTACTTTAAACAATATTTTACTTACCCAAATTGATCAATTTTTCTCTGGTCCAGAAACTAGTCTGCCAGGTCTGAGAATTAGCGGAAAAGGTAACACTGCACATCTTAGAAACGAAAGAATTGCTTTTCAGTCTCTATTGCCGGAGTTTAAGAAAAAGTTAGATATGTCTAATACAGAAAGTGACCTGCCTGGTCTTCTTTCAGAAGCCGAAACCTTGCTATTAAGACAACAGGCTATGTTGGATGTTTTTATTGAGATTACCTCAAACGAGGATACTTCTGTATTGGAAGGAGTCAGTGTGGCTAGTTATACCACTTCACTTATTGCGGATCGGTCTACTTTAAACTCATTGATTCAAAGCGTCAGAACCGCCAAGTCTAACCTTAGTAACGCTGAAGAAGCTCTGGTTCGTGCCAATATAGCGGCTACTAATGGTACGATTTCAGTGTCATCAGCTCAGGTTAAACAGGCGCTTGGTACCTTAAGGGCGGCGGAGGCACAGCTGAACAAAACTATCATCAGAACACCAATTGCTGGGACTATCAATTCCCTTCAGGTGAAAGCTGGTGACTACATTTCCCAGTCAGCCCCAGTGGCCGAGGTAGCTAATAATAATGCCCAAGAAATATCTATTTTTGTCGGAGAGCAAGATTTGATGTCGATAGCCATTGGTGATGAAGTTGTTATAAATGAGACCCAAAAAGGAATAGTTACAAATGTGGCTCCAGCCGTTGACCCGATCACTCTTAAATCAGAGGTCAAAATAGCCACTGAATCATCTGATCTAACCACCGGTAACACCGCTAGTGTTTCACTAAACAAAGAGGTCTTGTTAGAAAAGCCGGAATCACCAATTTTGATACCGATTACTGCGGTTAAGTTTTCAGCCACTGATGGTTCCATCTTTACCATATCTGAAGAAGGTGTCTTGGTATCGAGATCAGTCCAGGTTGGTCCGATAGTGGGTGGAAATGTGACCATAACCAGCGGTGTCAACAAGGAGGATGTAATCGTCGTTGATGCTAGAGGTTTGGTCGCCGGCCAAAAGGTAGAAGCTATTAACAACAACTAGTATGTGGGAATTTTTTATTAAAAATAACAAGTTTTCATACTTGTTCTTAGCGGCTTTAATTTCACTTGGTACTTATTCAGTATTGATAATACCAAAAGAATCAGCTCCGGAAGTGATAATACCGGTCGGAATTGTTACCACCGTTTTGCCTGGTGCTCCAGCTGCCGACGTGGAGTCTCTAATAACTAACGAAATAGAAAGAGGTCTAACTTCATTAGAGAATGTAAAGAAGATAACTTCTAATTCTAGCGAGGGGGTGTCAGCTATCACAGTTGAATTTGAAGCCAGCGCAGATATTGACTCATCCATACAGGACTTGAAGGATCAAGTCGATAAAATAAAGCAGGATTTACCTAGCGAGGCTGAAGATCCGTTTGTAGGTGAGGTTAACTTTGTTGACCAGCCGATTATGACGATTGCCCTTTCGGCTGACATAAGTGACTTTGCCTTCACCGCTTTGGCTAAAAACGTCGAACGTGAACTGGAGGAACTTTCTGGTGTATCTAGAGTAGTGACCAGCGGTGTCCGTGACAGAGAAGTTACGATTATAATCGATCAAACGTCTTTACTTCGTTACCAATTATCAATTTCCGAGGTAACTTCGGCTATTAGAAACGCTAATATTGCTTTCCCAATTGGTCAGATTGTTAACGATGGTGTTTCCTACAACGTGGCTTTTGAAGGTGATATCACTGACACCTCGCAAATTGCTAACATCGGCATCGTAACCAGGGGTGGCCAGCCTGTTTACATAAGAGACGTGGCAACAGTGGTTGACGGATTAGCTCCGGCTAAATCTATTTCCCGTTTGAGTCTAGATGGACAGCCATCTGGTCACTCCATATCACTCGATGTCTATAAGCAAACTGGCGGTGACATAACCACTATTGCCAAGCTGGTTAATACAAGGATTGAAGAAATGAAAGAACCAGGTGGTATTTTGGATAACGTAAAAAGCAAAACTATTCTTGATGCTGGAGCTGATATCGAATCAGATCTAATCAGACTATCAACCTCGGGTATTCAAACCGTCGTATTAGTTGTCTTGCTTTTGGTGATTGCGATTGGTTGGCGAGAAGGATTATTGGCTGGTACCGCCATTCCTCTGTCATTTTTGTTTGGTTTTATCGGTCTGTATTTTTCTGGCAACACCATCAACTTCCTAAGCCTTTTCTCGTTAATATTAGGAATTGGTATTTTGGTTGACTCAGCCATTGTTATGGTTGAAGGAATCAATCGAAAAATGAAAGATTATCCAACCATCGACAAGAAACAAGCTTCAATTGAAACCATCAAGGAGTTTAGCGCCCCATTGATATCAGGTACTTTAACAACAGTAGCCATGTTTGCTGGCCTGTTCATTGTTTCAGGTGTTATTGGTCAATTTATTGCTAGTATTCCATTCACTCTGATCTTCCTACTCTTTGCTTCCATGTTTGTGTCCTTAGCGATAATTCCGCTATTGGCTTCTAATTTTCTAAAAAGACGGAGTCAGACCAAGATGGAAAAGATGCAAGTAGAGTATGCTCACCGGCTTGAGACATGGTATAAGGCTAAGCTAACTCCCTATATCTACAGCAAAGAAAAACAGTGGCAGTTTATCGCTCTGCTAAACGCTGGTTTATTTGTTGCGATATTCACCACTATTAATGCATTGGCTGGTATTGTGGCTGGAGTATTGATATACGTGACTTATTTATGGCGATATAAGTATCTGGACACTCATAATTCCGGTTTATTTAAAAATGTATTCCTTTGGCTTATCACTACAGCTCTTAGTGTAGGAGTGGCTGGTGTTTTAGCCTTCACAGTATTACCTTCTTTCAATTTAGTAAAAGTGGTATTTTTCGAAACTGGTGACATCGAATATGTAATTGTTGAAATAGAAAACTCAGAAGGAACCACAAAAGAAGTGACCGATATTGCGGTGAGACGAGTCGAAGAGGTTCTCTATACTGAAAACGATATAGAGTCTTACGTGGTCACTGTTGGTAGTGGCAACCAGTATGGCGGTGGTGGGACTGGTGAAAAATTAGCTAACATCTTCATTACTCTATCTGACGACAGAAAAGAGACCAGCACGGAAATTGTCGAGAGATTGCGTAGCAAAACTGCCGATATTCGTGATGTTAAGGTTTCTATAAATCAACTTAGTGATGGTCCACCAACCGGAGCTGCTATTATTGTTAAATTCTTAGGTGATGATTTGACCGAGCTAACTGAGCTTGGTAATCAATCGGCTGAAATATTTAAGTCTGTGCCCCATGTCACCAATGTTGAAACCAGCACTAACAATAACAATACTGAATATGTCTTAGAACTTGACCGTGACAAGGCCGCTGCTTTTGGTCTAAATGCTTTAACAATTTCACAGATTGCCAGAAGCGCTGTCTTTGGGGTTGATGCTACATCTCTAACCACTATAGATGAAGACATCGATGTAGTGGTGAAACTAAATATAGACAATAGTAGCGAAGTGACCAGCGAGACCACCAACAACGCTACCATAGATGCGCTAGGACGAATCAATATCCCTACACAATCAGGCGAAATACCACTTTCTAGCTTTGTCACTATATCGTTAAGAGAGTCTAGTTCAGTAATCAATCACGAAAAAGGAAAAAGAGTGGTAACGGTGACAGCTGATGTTAACGCTGATGGAAATGCCCGTGAAGCACAAACTGAAGCGATGTCTAGAATTCGTTCGGAATTGTCTATTCCTGATGATGTTGAGATTAGTACCGGTGGCGGTGAAACAGACGAGTCAAACAAAGCCTTTATAGAAATGTTTGTGGCTTTGATCGCTGGTGTCGGTCTGATGATTGGTATATTAACTCTCCAGTTCAATTCCTATCTTCATATGCGGTACGTTTTGACTATTCTTCCTTACTCCGTGATTGGTATTATGACTGGTTTGGCAATAACCCAAAACTCACTATCCTTCCCTTCTATTATGGGTTTCATCGCTCTCTCCGGTATTGTGGTTAACAACTCTATACTTTTGATAGATATGATGAATCAGATCAGAAAAACCGATCCTACCCTCGATATAAAGAAGGTAGTTTTAGAAGCCTCTGGCAACAGAATCAGACCAATTCTTCTCACTACTTTGACCACGGTGATTGGTATGATTCCTCTTACCTACGCCGGTGATCTTTGGGCACCACTAGCCTACGCTGTAATGTTTGGATTGATCTTCTCGGTTATCATCACTCTGTTACTTATTCCGATTGTTTACAGTCGTCATCCAGGCGAGGTTGGTCGGTAGTAACTTTTACCCTAGAAGAAGTAAATCTTTCAATAACAAAACACCTCCCGTACGGGAGGTGTTTTGTTATTGAAATTATTTTTGGGAAGGATTAGCTTCGTCACGCATAGCTTTCATGATAGCCATGGTTCCATTTACAATTGAAATAGCTAGGAAAATTGCTACTACGTAGCCCATCAAAAACTGTGGCAAGGTAAAGTCTGTTAAACCAAGTGGAATCAAGGCGTAAATTATACCCAAGGTATACCAAGTCGAGGCTTGTAAGGCAGGACCAAAGGTGCTTGGCATAATTCTTAAAGTCATCAAAGTGGCATTAGTGTACAGTATAAAGATTAGTAACCAAAAACCCATGTTGTAGGCAGAGAAATAAACATTACCAATTTCCCCATAGCTTTTGAGAGCTAGGGTAATGGTCGTGATTAAAATCAAAACCATTGATACTCGCAATACAGCGTAAGTGACTCCCATGATGTTTCGTTCTTGGGGATCAATCTTGCCATCCTTAATAGCTACGAAAAAATTTAAAATGGCGGTGGTTGAACTCCCTACTCCTAATGATATTGCCATTGATTGTAAAATTGCCACTAAAATTAGTATCCATTCCATATAAAAATATTATAACAAGCCTATTGTTTTTGAATAGGCTTGCTTGTACAATAACTATAAAGCCAGAACGCAAAAACCTACCTCGTCGCGACCCACACATGAAATGGTTGTAGCGATTTGGCTGAGCGGGTAACGGTGGCCTTCAATCCCACCTAATCCCGCATTTTTTATATTAGAATTGTAGCGTGGTTGTTTGAAATCTCTAGTGTTCCAGATTCAATATCGTAGCGGTTAGTCTCACCATTTTCTAAATCCACTCTTATAACACCAGCCTTAAGGGGTGATATAAGAGCTTCGTGATTGGCCATAATTTCCATATCACCCGCCACACCAGGCACATGTACTGAAACAACCTCACCGTCAAAGACCGGTGCGTCTACACGTGATACAGTCAGTTGTAGTAAATTCATAAAGATTTTTAGGTTACAAGGTTATAAGTTTCTTAAGCCTTACTTATCGTAAAGTGAGTTACTAAAATCGCACTTTTGGTAAAGTAGATTGCGTTAGTTTACCTCTTCAATCGAGCCTTTCATGTAAAAGGCCTGTTCATTCTTATCATCATGCTTACCGTCAAGAATCTCACCGAAACCACGGATGGTATCTTCTAGTTTTACGTATTTACCAGGTGCACCGGTAAATACTTCGGCCACTGAGAATGGCTGGCTCATGAAGCGCTGGATTTTTCGAGCCCGATAAACAGTAGTCTTATCCTCTTCAGATAATTCTTCAATACCAAGAATGGCGATAATGTCTTGTAGGTCTTTATATCGTTGTAGTACCAATTTTACACCTTGAGCCACTCTGTAGTGTTCATCACCAACAATTTGTGGGTCAAGGGCAGTTGAGTTACTTTCAAGCGGATCAATAGCCGGGTAAATACCAAGTGAAGCCAGTTGTCTTGAAAGCACAACCGTTGAGTCTAAGTGAGAGAAAGTGGTGGCCGGAGCTGGGTCGGTTAGGTCGTCAGCCGGTACATATACGGCCTGTACTGAGGTAATCGAACCTTTCTTTGTTGAGGTAATACGTTCCTGCATTTTACCCATTTCCTCAGCTAAGGTTGGTTGATAGCCTACCGCAGAAGATACTCGTCCCAGAAGAGATGATACTTCTTGACCAGCTTGGGTGAAACGGAAGACGTTATCCATAAAGAACAGCACGTCCTTACCAGAACCTTCGTCACGAAGTGCTTCAGCCATGGTAAGGCCGGTCAGACCAACTCTGGCTCTAGCTCCAGGTACCTCATTCATCTGCCCAAACACCAGAGCAGTCTTGTCGAGCACGCCTGAGTCTTTCATTTCGTGATAAAGATCATTTCCTTCACGTACTCGCTCCCCTACACCGGCAAATACTGAATAACCACCATGATTACTGGCCACGTTGTGAATCAGCTCTTGAATAAGTACAGTCTTCCCTACTCCGGCTCCACCGAAGAGTCCCACCTTACCACCTTTAATAAATGGCGCTAAAAGATCCACTGATTTAATACCGGTTTCAAACACCTCGGTCTTGGTAGACTGGTCTACAAAGGCTGGAGCATCTTGGTGAATGGTTCTATTCTGACCACCCTTTAAAGGAGCGTCGCTGTCTAGGGTTGTACCAAGGACATTAAATAGTCTGCCAAGAGACTGCTCACCAACCGGTACCTTGATTGCGTCACCGGTATCTTTTACCTGAAGACCACGCTTTAGACCCTGTGTATCCTGCATGGCAATTGCTCGCACTCGATCTAGACCGACATGTTGAGCAACCTCAAGCGTGATGGTGTTACCATCATTTTCTACGGTTAGGGCATTTAACAGGGCCGGCACACCCTCCTTAAAGTGTACATCCACGATTGGCCCCACTATCTGAGTGATAGTCCCAGTCTTAGTTGTTGTTGCTGTACTCATAATCTTGATAATTAGTTAGTAATAAGTAGTTGTTAATAAATGTTTTCTCACCTGACTCACTTAGCTTGTGAGACGGCCCTAGGTGAAAAGTGATGGG
>JAGQME010000028.1 GCA_020428795.1 Candidatus Kaiserbacteria bacterium | reverse complement strand
GGGCGGCTACCGGGAATCGAACCCGAACTATCGGTACCACAAACCGATGCACTAACCGTTATACTATAGCCGCCATGTTGTTATTTGTACGGCGCCAAAGGCGCCGTACAAGTGGACATATTTATACCTATTTTTTCGGCAAATGTCGAGACTTTAAATAGTGGTTTGAGTTATAATTACACTTAATGGATAAAGAATCTTTGCAAGTGGCCATATTTTTTATATTTATTTTAGGGGCTGGCATTGGTTTTTATATTGCCAAGTTAATTTTTAGTTAAAAGCTTAGTTTTATAATACAAAACATATGAAGGGATTTATTGAGGAGTTCAAAGCCTTTGCTGTTAAAGGAAATGTAATTGATCTAGCGGTGGCGGTCGTGGTAGGTGGGGCGTTTGGTAAAATAGTTTCTTCTTTAGTGACTAATATTATTACACCAAGTATGGGAGTATTTATGGGTGGGATAGATTTTTCAGGCTTGAGTGTAACTGTTGGCGAAGCAGAAATAACTTACGGCGTTTTTATACAAAGTATTGTTGATTTTTTGATTGTGGCTCTGGTCATTTTCTTAGCTATCAAAGGCCTGTCCAGTCTTAAGAAAAAAGAAGAAGCCAAGGTTGAGGTTGAAAAAGCCAAAGAACCATCTGATGAGGCAAAAATCTTGTTGGAAATTCGTGATTTGTTACAAAAATAATCGGATGAATGCCGAAGGTTAATTCAGGTTAGTCAAAAACCAATTTTGGTCATTAAATAGTCAGGTTCTCACTTCAGAAAGAGTGTGTATTTAGTGACGGTAAACCTACGTTTTTTTGTAGGCAAAATTAGGTAGTGGTGGTCAGAAAAGTCTTGCGTAAATAGCATATACGTTGCTATCCACAGTCAGAGGCGGTTCTATGGAAATAGCAAATCAGATAAGCGCTTTATTTTTCAACGTATTTAAGTCTATGATTGGCGCCAATATCAATAATAGCCTTTTGTTAAGACTTATTTTTCAAAGTACCACTAGCACGATACAATCAAGTTATCACTCGATAACTCCACACGAGTGTGTCAGTGGGAGGTGACACGCAGCGTGGTGCCAGACACCACAAAAGCCATGTTCAGCCGCATGGTCTGTTATTGCCCACTATGAAATCTAATATTTTCTCGATTCTTTCTTAAAAAGAACGGTCACAATACACCATGCTGTTGTTTTTGTGAGAGAGTGAGAAATGTCCAGTAAACCTTAGTGCCGTAGCACAATTTAATAGTTCTTAGTAATCTCATTATTCGCATGGAAATCCAACACATTCGAAAAAGAGATGGATCGGTACAGCCGTTTACCATCAAAAAAATAGAAGAAGCCATCGCCAAGGCTTTAAAAGAAACCAAGGAAGGGGGAGAGGCCGATGCCAAAAAAGTAGCAGAAACAGTCAATGAAAAGATAGTGGCTATGTGTGTACAGGCCAGTACAGCCAGTCCTGATGATCCGGTGTCACAAAAATGTGTTGACGGCTACCCAGCGGTTGAAGAGATCCAAGACTTGGTAGAAGAAGCCTTAATGGAGTTGGATTATTTTGATACCGCTAAAGCCTACATCATTTATCGTAGCGCTCGTAAGAAGTTACGAGAACGAGATATCTTTAAGAAAAGAGTCAATCTTAAGCCCTATGAATATCCTGAGTTGTATGAATATGTTAGTGCTATTCGCCATTCATATTGGATTCATACTGAGTTCAACTACACTAGTGATATAAATGATTTCCATGTAAATGTGAATGACGTTGAGCGTAATGCTATAAAAAACGCCATGCTGGCGATTGCTCAGATTGAGGTGGCGGTAAAAACTTTCTGGGGTGATATTTATAAAAAAATGCCTAAACCAGAAATCGGAGCGGTTGGTTTTACTTTTGCCGACAGTGAGGTGAGACATATGGATGCCTACTCTCACTTGCTTGAAATACTTGGTCTAAATAATGAGTTTACTAATATAAAAAATATTCCGGTTATTCAGGAGAGAATCAATTATCTCGAAAAGACCATCGCTCTGTCTCGAACCGATGAAAACAAACAGTACACTCACTCTATACTACTGTTCTCTTTGTTCATTGAGCACGTATCACTCTTCTCTCAGTTTTTGATTATTATGTCCTTTAATAAGCATAAAAATTTGTTTAAAGGCATGAGTAACGCTGTCGAAGCGACTAGTAAGGAGGAGCAAATACACGGCCTGTTTGGTATCGATGTGATCAATATAATCAAACAAGAGCATCCAGAATGGTTTGATGATCTAACCAAAGAAAAAGTTATCGAAGCTTGTGAAGAAGCCTACAAAGCTGAATGCAACATCATTGATTGGATCTTTGAAGCTGGAGAATTGGATTTCCTACCGGCGGCTAATGTTAAAGAATTTGTTAAGAATCGTCTAAACAATTCACTGGTTAGTATTGGTTATGATAGAATCTTCGACGTCAGCCCAGTTTTACTTGAAGAAACAGATTGGTTTGATAACGAAGTTATCGCTACTAAGCACGTTGATTTCTTCCAGAAGAGATCAATTAACTACAATAAAAGAAGTGCGAGCGTCACAAGTGCTGACCTCTTTTAATCGTAATAATTTAGAATTAAACATATGGAACCCTGGTATTGGTTAAACGAAAATAGTAGAGCTTTCTTGGAGAGAGGTTATCTGAGTGAGGGACAAACTCCAGAAGAAAGAGTTAGGGTGATAGCCGACAAGGCCGAGGAGTATTTGAAAAAACCAGGTTTTTCTGACAAGTTTTATGAATACATGTCTAAGGGTTGGATATCTTTAGCTTCACCGGTGTGGGCCAATTTTGGTGTTGATCGAGGTCTGCCAATCAGTTGTTTTGGTTCATATATTACTGATGACATGGGAACTATCATGTATACCCATGCTGAAGTGGGTATGATGAGTAAGTACGGTGGTGGTACTTCTGCTTACTTTGGCGCTTTGCGTGAACGAGGGGCTACTATTAGTGATCTCGGTTCAAGTAATGGTCCAGTGACTTTCATGCAGTTATTTGAAACGATGGTCAATATTGTGTCACAGGGAAAGGTTAGACGAGGTAGTTTTAGCCCTTACTTACCGATTGAGCACCCAGATATTTTGGAATTTTTGGATATTGGTACAGAAGGTAATCCGATCCAGACCCTAACTCACGGTGTGACCGTGACCGACAATTGGTTGAAAGAAATGATCGAAGGTGATGAAGATAAGCGATCTATCTGGGCTAAGGTTATTCAAAGGCGGGGTGAGATGGGTTATCCATATATTATTTTTAAAGACAATGCCAACAATCACACTGCTAAAGTTTATCAAGATAAAAAGTTGGAAATTGTAGCTAGTAATCTCTGTAGCGAGATCATGCTTCCGAGTAAGGAGGATTGGTCTTTCGTATGCTGTCTATCGTCTTTGAACTTGCTTCATTACGATGCTTGGAAAGATACCGATTTGGTTGAGACAATGACTTATTTCCTAGATGCCGTGATGGAAGAATTTATTGTCAAACTAGAAGCGATGCGTGATAGTGAAGATAAAGAAAAGAGACAAGCCTTTCGGTTTATGGAAAGGGCCTATAATTTTGCTAGCCAAAACCGAGCCTTGGGTCTGGGGGTATTGGGATACCATTCATTATTACAATCCAAGTCACTGGCTTTTGATAGCAAAGAAGCTGAGGATTTGAATGCCGAGGTATTTAAGTTGATTGATGATAAATCAACCAGTGCTACCGAAGCCATGGCTAAAGAGTACGGCGAACCAGAAGTTCTGAAAGGTTACGGACGACGTAATACTACCTTGGTTTCTATTGCTCCGACTACTTCTTCAGCCTTTATATTGGGGCAGGTCTCTCAAGGGATAGAACCGATTTGGAGTAATTGTTACATAAAAGACGTAGCTAAACTTAAGGTAACTATCAAGAACCCGTTACTTAAAGAACTTCTTATTAAAAAAGATAAAGACACAAAGGAAGTTTGGGACAGTGTTCGTGATGCAGATGGTTCGGTTCAGCATCTAGATTTTCTAACAGACGAAGAGAAAATCATATTCCGAACTTTTGCTGAAATAGATCAGTCAGCCGTAATTACTCAGGCAGCGGTCCGACAAAAATACATCGATCAGTCTCAGTCATTGAACATTATGGTGGCACCAAACACGCCAGTCAAAGAAATCAATCAATTGTACATTCAGGCTTGGAAACAGGGTGTTAAGTCATTGTATTATCAGCACAGCATGAACGCTGCTCAACAATTGAGCCGAAAGAAGATTGCTGAGAATGGTAAAAAATAGTGGTTTATTTTGGTCTAATTATCCAAGAAGAGGGGCAAAGGGTGCCGGCTACGCCGGCACCCTTTGTCCCTCTTCTTGGATAAAATCAACCTAGTTAAATGGTCAATCATTTTTCACAGGTATCTAAAAATAACAGATATAAATAGGGTATACTAAGGTGTAAGGAGAAAGAGACAGTTAGCCGGGATTGTGAGACGCGACTCATAGTCCCCGCTAACCGTCTCTTTTTGGTATTATTATACTGTAATGAAAAGTTTGTTTAAGATATCTATATTAGTAACAGTTCTTATTGTTCTCGGATCAGTCTACGTTGCTAAAACTGCTGTTTGTCAGATTCCAATTAGTTACCGGTTGGGTTCTATTGATGAAAGATTTTCTATTATTAATGAGGAAGCCAAGCAGGCCATCAGCCGAGCGGAAGAAGTGTGGGAAAAACCCTTAGAAAAAGAACTGTTTGTTTATGATGAAAATAGTAATTTTACTATCAATTTTGTCTTTGATGAAAGACAGGAGTTTACTGAAGCGGAGTATGGTTTTAGAGAGAAATTAAATTTCGCTGAATCTGTCAACGAAAGTATTAGAGCCCAGTATCAAGAATTGTCAGATGAATATGAGAATTTAAAAGTAGCTTATGATACAAAAGCTAAAAACTACGAGAGTCAATTAGCCAACTATAACCAAAAAGTAGCCACCTATAACGCCGAGGGAGGAGCGCCACCAGAAGAATTTGAAAAATTGTCGGCTGAGAGAAACGAACTGGATAAACAACAGCTTGAAATCCAAACTTTAGGGAGAAATCTAAATAAATTAGTTGATGAGATAAACCGTGTCGGTCAACAGGGTAATTTGCTGGTCCAGCAATATAATCGTGGAGTGGGTGAATACAACGAAACTTTCGGCGAATCCAGACAATTTACCCAAGGTGATTATCAGGGTGGCAATATAAATATTTACACCTTTAAAGATATCGCTGAACTGGAGTTGGTCTTAGCTCATGAGTTTGGTCACGCGCTGGGAATCGGTCACGTTGAGGGGCGGAAATCAATCATGTATTACTTAATCGGTGAACAGCCAGCTGATTTGTCTTTGTCCGGTTATGATATCGAAACTTTCAGTCAGGTCTGTACAGACAAAAATAGCTGGGATATTATGGTTGATAAAGTGACAGGTTTATTTAATTAATTAACTTAAAAATGCAACCATTTTTTATAAAAAAATCCACCCATATTTTAATGGCTTTGGTTTTAGTGTGTGTAATATTGGCTTTAGGTTCGTACACTATCCTAACCCTACAACAAACCGATCAGGGTATGAATGGTCCAACCACGATTTCGGTAACTGGTGAAGGAGAGGTCTTTGCTACACCGGACATTGGACAATTTTCTTTTTCAGTTAGAGCTGAAGGGCAAGACGCTACCGAGGCACAAGGTAAGTCTGCTGAAGCCATCAATGCTATTATGAGTTATCTAAAGTCAGAAGGTGTTGATGAAAAAGATATTAAAACTCAAAATTATAATCTATCACCACGTTATCGGTATGAAGAACGTACCTGTGCCTCCGGTTTTTACTGTCCACCTGGTGAACAAATACTGGATGGTTATGAAGTAAATCAAACCATCTCGGTCAAGGTGAGAAACTTAGAAAAGGCTGGTGATCTTATTTCCGGAGTCGGCAATCAGGGTGCTACCAATATAAGTGGTTTGCAATTTACCATTGACGACGAATCAGTGTTGGTAGCCGAAGCCCGTGATGTGGCTGTGGCAGACGCTAAGGCTAAGGCCAGAGAGATCGCTGATAGCCTAGGTGTTCGGTTGGTGAAGATCGTTGGCTTTTATGAAGAGAACGACCGACCAATGCCTTACGGATACGGTGGAGACATGATGGAAATGGCTGTTGCTAAAAACGACTCTTTTGCTGCCCCATCACTTCCGCAGGGTGAACAAAATATAAACAGTCGAGTAAATATAATCTTCGAAATTAGATAATCGGTCTAAAATTAGGCTTAAAATAACTAAACCGACGCTGGCTATTAATAGCCAGCGTCGGTTTAGTTATTTAGGGTTCTCTTTAATTTCATTGACAAAATAAATGACTGTAATCATAATGACCCAGAAATAGAAATAAAAAAAAAAAAGAAAGGCCTAAAAATGGCGAACAGCTTTTATCTTTCATATCATCGTGAGGGTTCAGAAGGTAGTTTTAGGAAAGACATTACTGAGAACATGAAAACAGCTAGGTTGGATATTTTACGGAAAGAGTTAGAAGCTCTTGATACCGGTCAATTGATGGCGAGGGTGGAAACCATCACCAGTGCTGATGGTTGTGCCGTTTGGGCCAGAGTTGTGGCTGTAAGAATCATAGACGCAAGATGTTCAATAGGAAAAGATTCCGAAGACAAAGATAGGATCACTGGGGTGAAGGTCTGGATATCCGGCAAATGGCACACCATTTACCCTCGTTAGGCTGATTGACTGGGGTAGGGCAACTTGCGAAAGGGCGCCTGCGGCGCCCTTTGACAATTATTTAAACAAGAGTATTATATTTGTAAATCGCCTCGGGGGCGTTTTAATTTTACCCACATTTATCTAAAACATAATTATGAGTCGACTCGAAAAATATGTACGTGATACAGCGACCGAAATGAAGCATGTGTCATGGCCAACTCGTACTCAAGCATTGATATACACAGCGTTAGTAATCGTTATCTCTGGCATTACCGCTTTGTATTTAGGTGCTTTTGACTACATTTTCACTAATTTGCTTGATCGAATAATTCTTTAATTACTATGGCTAAACAAAACACTGATGGAGAGCGCCACTGGTACGCCATCCACACCTACTCTGGTTACGAAAACGCTGTTGCTCGTAACCTCAAACAACGAATTGATTCGCTTGGTATGCAGAATCAGATTTTTGACGTAGTGGTACCAACTGAGAAAAAAATCCGAGTTAAAGGAGGTAAGCGAGTGACCGAAGAAGAGAGAATTTATCCCGGCTATGTTTTAGTGGAAATGGTAGTTAATGACGAGTCTTGGTATGTGGTGAGAAATACTCCTCGCGTGACTGGGTTTGTGGGTAGTGGAACTCAGCCGGTTCCGCTAACTGAAGCTGAATATCATGCTTTGGTTAAACAAATGTCTACCGATACCGTGAAGCACAAAGTCGATCTTAGTCCTGATGATTCAGTGGTAATCATGGATGGTCCATTCAAAGACCTTGAGGGTAAGGTGGGTGAAGTCGATGAGGCTAGCGGTAAGGTTAAGGTGCTGGTTTCTATGTTTGGGCGGGAGACTCCTGTTGAACTTGATTTTCTCCAAGTCAAGAAAATTTAAGAAGTATTTGGCAAAAACTTTTGCCAAATGCGACTATAAATTTCTTGATCCAACCTCATTTCGGGCGCAGGGCGCTCCGAATAGAATAAATATATAGAACAGGAAATGGGTCTGGATAAAAGAAGAGAAAAACTGCGCATTCTGTGCGGTTTTTCTTATGTCTTAAATGGAGAGTAGCCTTGGTTGATGTGATTCTGAAGGGGGGGAGGAAGGGCTAGGCGTATTTGCTGCGGAGTATAAAGTAAAAACAGGCTCTGTCTGGTTTATCACCTATACCAAAGGTTTGACTGCGAGTTCCT
>JAGQME010000027.1 GCA_020428795.1 Candidatus Kaiserbacteria bacterium | reverse complement strand
TTCAGCGGTCAGTGGAGTAGACACTATTAACTTACCAAGTTCTGGCACTAGTGCAGACTACACTATTAGTTGTAGTAATATCTTGGGTACTACAGTAGCCAGTGTCGAAGTGGAACTGATCGCTTACAATCAGTGCGTTGATTCGGGAGGGACGACTATCACTATTCCCGCCGGTCAAACCGTCGATGATAGAAGTAATTGTGTGACCCAGAGCCCTCTTACATCAAGTAGTGTGGTGCCGTCAGCTGGCTATGTGCCGTCTTGCCCGATTCCAAGTGATCCGAGTATTGGAAGAGTGTTGGCCAAATTCCCTAACAGTGACAATCTTTTGGTATCAAATCAACCATTATCTGCCGACGCTCATGTTACCGGCAACGTATTTATACCGTCAGCCGAACAAATGGAAAGGAATTTATACAAAATCACTTTAGCCGCTTGGGATGGTTCACCGACGAGAGCCAGTGATAGTGCGGCCCAACAAAACGCTGAGAGTGTGTTGGTCCGTTATCAAGCTTATCCTTCGATTTATGCTTATTCTTCAGCTACACCGGACTTAATTGATGGGGTACCTCAATCAATGTTTAATGGAGTCGTCGATAACGCTTTGTTTAACACTAGAAATAAGATAAATTTTGTACGAGGTGAGCACGCCGCCTGGCAGGTCGGTCAACCAAATGATGTTCGTGTCTTGTGTGTAGCGGCCGATCCCTATCCAAAACCAGAAATGGCTGAGTGTGCCTTTGGCCCTGAAGATGGTACGGTGGTTATCTTCAATGATCCGGAAATTAGAGGTGATAGAGATGTGGCGGCAGCTATGACCGACAGCGTGCCGATTGCGCTACAGCCGGGAGATTACGTTATAAAACTTCATTCTTGGGAGGGTGGTAATGGTCGTTTTGACAACGTCCAGCCGGACGAACAATGGCACCTATCATTCCTTGATGATAGTGATAATATAATTCTTAAAACAGCCGATACTCCGGATTTGTTAGACGCACCGGTTTTGGTGGATGAATATACCGGCGTCATTAGCTCATCGTTTACCATTCCCGTTGGCCATAATATTTCAAAAGTCAGAGCTGATCATATTAGGATAGATAGTTTAGTTACTCCTTCGAGTACCCTTGATGGGTGGCGTTATGAGGCTGGTAGTGTGGCAGCTCTTTGTGCCGCCATCAAACCAGTCGATTTGCCACCACCAACCGTTAATTTGTCAGTCGATAACACTAATCCTTATGATTCTGATCCAATTACCTTCACTTGGAGCAGTACCGACACTCAGTCTTGTACCAGCGCTGATTTTGCTACCGGCGGGGCGACTGGCAATTCCACTGGTTTAACAATTAATGCTTCTGGTACCCCTGGTTCTAATGTTACTTACACAATATCTTGTCTTGGTACAGATGGTAGTACTGCTGCTGATGATGTGACTATTACGATTGCTACACCACTTACTCCGCCAACTGTTGATCTAAAAGTAGATGGTCTAGATAGTACCTCAGTGGTCTTGGGTAGTCAGGTGAATCTAACTTGGAGCAGTACCGACACTCAGTCTTGTACCAGCGCTGATTTTGCTACCAGTAATGATACTGATAATTTATCACCGGGTATTAACGAAATTATCAATCAAAACGAGACTTATACCATTGACTGTTTGGGGGATGATAATAGTCATGTCTTTGATACTGTGACGGTAACTGGTACAACCCCGCCAGGGACTGTTACCTTAGATGCTGAACCCAATCTAATCAGAAGGGGAGAGGGGGTAACAATAACCTGGACTGCTCATGAATCTCTATTGCCAAGTTGTGTTTTGACCCAAAATGGACAACCCTTACCACCACCGGCTGTATCACTAACTGGTACTCCTGATGGTTCAGGTATAGTGACTGGTACTTTTGCTAGGAGTGGTATAACTACCACCCGTGAATACACTATAACTTGTGGTGGTGTGTCAGATTCTGATACTGTTACAGTACAGGTATTGCCGAAAGTTAGGGAGTCGTAGTGACTTGACTGGGGTTAATTAAACAAAAACGGTCGAGGGCCAGCCCTCAACCGTTTTTGTTTATCACTTATTAAATTGTTTTGTGGATAATACCACTCAGAATTATTAAGTACGGTACAATTATTAGTAATGATACACAATTTCATAGCGCGTTGCGCTCAGTCATTTTTAGCGTTCTTATTAGTAGTTCTTTTGATAGGAATGACCTTTTCGTTCGTTTCTGTCAACTTTATTCATGCTGAGGAGGAAGTCGAGTTTGATTTTGACAATCAACTAACCTGTAACGAAATCAGAGACGGAAATGGTTTATCGGCCATAATCCCCATCTCAGAGGAGGTGTCTGGTCAGGCCGGTCAAATCTTTATCCTACCGATCAGGGTAGTAAACTCATTTCCTTACCAAGTAAATGACATTTCCATCACCGGCGCCTTGTACAAAGAGGGTAGTTTGGTACCGGTTGATTGGTTTCCGGTCGCCCAGAATATATCAGTACCAGAAGACGGTACCGAAAATATTAGTCTAGAGTGGCAAGTACCGGACAATACTCCGGCCGGTAATTATTCTTTGTCAATTTTTATGCGACAGGGAATGAATCAATCTGCTCTAAACAGAGCTTTGAGTAAGACTGGTTCTGACGACAATATCAGAGTCAATCTATTAGCTGCCGAGGAAGCCACCGCTCATTTTGTAGACAATTCTCTGACAATTGACGGCAATCAAGTGGTGGTCGGACAGACTAATACTTTTGCAACGGAGTCTGAAGACTTGACTCTTTCGGTAGACTTTCTCAATACTGATTCAGAGAATTCTATTGAAGGACCGCTTACTTTGACTGTCTATGGAGGTGTTTACCCTAACGAATTAACCAAGTTGGATTCTGAAACTATTGACGCTGTCATCTTTCCAGATGAAACTGCTAGTTACACTTACGATTTCTCATCTGCCTTTGATCGGTATGTAGTTACTGGTGAATTTTTGACTGAAGCTGGTGCTAGAGATACCTTTATCTTTTTCTTAGAGCGAGAAGGGACAGATGATCCTTTAACCCCGTCATTACCTTACGCTAGTTTTATCGGAGTAGACGCCGGTAATCAAAATATCATAGCTTGTATTGGTAACAACCAAAGTGCCTTGGTTGAGGATCAGGATTTAGAGCCGGGCTATGTTGCTGAATATAGATTATCTGTTTATTCAGTTGATGAAAATGACAAAGCTATAGTGGGTGATCCAATCACGACCGCCTTAGGTAACGGAGGTTTAGGAAGTAATGTATTGAATTTTGGGTTTGCTCATAAACTAGACAGCGCTCCTAATGCCTACGCAGTAAAGCTTGAGGTCCTAAAGGATGGTCAGGTGGTTGACGAAATGGAAACCATTTATGACTGTAGTGAAATGTTTGGTTGTGACCAAGCGATGAATACTACAAGTGGTAGCCAAAAAACAATATTTGGTATGAGTATGTCAGCGATTGTGATGGCTATGCAAATAGTTACTTTGGTTCTACTTCTTATCATTGTCTCCATTTTCGTGGTTAACGTTTATCCACTAGCCTTACAAATGGTGGGTCGTCGAAAAAATAAATCATACGATAACAGCGGTATAAACGAGTTTATCGATGAGGAGAATAATAATTAATAATATGAGTAATACACTAACTATGAATTCTTTAATTCGGAAGCAGTTAAGTCAAAGTGTAGCCAAGCTACTGGTTGTGGCTATGGCGACCATGTTTGTTTGGCTAGCCTTAGGATCTATTGTGGCGAGTGCAGCCAGTGTAAGTATTACGGTTAACGGGGCTAGTTCAGCGTCCGTTAACCCAGGTGATACAGTCAAACTGGCTTGGAACGCTTCGGGGGTAACTAATTGTTCAATCAATACTATTGGTTCGGTACCTCTTACGGGCAAAAAAGATGTGATTGCGGGATCAAGCAACACCACTTACACTATAACTTGTACTGGTGGTTCTAAGTCAGCCACCATCTCAGTGTCGCCAACCGCTAACGTGTGGGCCAGTCCAAGTATAGCCTCTCCAGATAAGGCTGGTGGTAAGGCAGAAGTGTTGGTCCAGTGGGACTCTAAAAATGCCTCAAAGTGTACGGAGCTTAAGGCAACCGGCGCTTCTGGTAAGGTACGTTATCTATTTAAAGACGCTAATGAAAAAGTAAAAGATAAATTAACTGACCAGATCAGTGAAAAAACCACTTATACACTTAAGTGTGTAAACACCCAGTCCAATAAATCAGATACTGATACCGCTACCGTAAATTTTGAACCTTTTGGTCCGCCAGATATTTATCAATTAAAAACCAATAAAGGCACCAGTGCTGCTTACGACCCAGATTACGCTGGAGTTAAGGTGAAGATTTCGTGGGGTGCTACTAATGTTGATTACTGTGAGCGAAAGGCGGAAGATCTAAATGGTAACGAAATCAAAATAACCGGTTGGACAATCAAGCGACCAAATAGTGGTACTAAATGGATACAAGCTTTTGCCGATAACGTTATTTTGCCAGAGTCAGTCAAACTAACTCTGACCTGTGGACGTGATTCTGGTCAAGATGTTAGTCAGTCTCTTACCTTCACAGTGACCGATATTCCACCAGGGGGCGGAGCCGGTAAACCAGTTGAGACAGAATTGATAGTTCCAGCCAGCGTAACTGTGCCTAAGGCTTCAGATCTACCAGCTAAAGTTAATGTATCGATTGAAGCTAAGTATGGTGATCAATGTTTCTATACCGCTAAGAATCTAAAAGGTCAATCAGTCAGTGTCTCTAAATGGACCAATCGATTAAACCATTGGTTTGATACCACCGATAACTTCGACATCTTTGTCCCAGAAACCGTAGATCTAACATTCCGTTGTACTCGTAGTTCTGATGGTGCTGAGGATTCAGATACTAAGCGGATTACAGTTAGTGTCTCACCAAATGTTCCGCCAAAGATTGTCTTTAGTGCTTCTCCGCTACCAAAGGCCAATGGTCAGGCTCAGGTTTTGTTAAACTGGGTAACTGAGGGAGTCAACAAGTGTACTGATGACGACGTGATTACAAATGGTTCAGTGACTGATTTTTGGTACAAAAACGGCGGTGCTCTACCATTGGCTGGTGTAACCCCAGTACCTATTTATGGCAACACTACCTTGTCACTTACTTGTGAAAATACCAGTACGGGTGAAGATACTACCGAAACAGTGATTATTGAGCTTGATGGTTCTGGTAATCCAAACATTATCCAAGGTTCAGCCGTGGTTAATCCTAATGCTCCGTCGATAGTTGTTACTAATGTCGATCCAGACACCCCGGTCAAACCAGATGACATTGTAGATATAACTTGGGACGGAGAAAATGTTGATCATTGTGTTCTAAGTGATGGAGCGGCGGTAAGTATTACTGGTCTACCGGATGATACTAAGAGTGTTAGTCCAAAGACCACCACTACTTATACCATCAGTTGTCCGCCGATTGGTGGGGGACCAGACGTGTTTGATACCACTACGGTAGAAGTGGATGATGGTAATCCAACGGTTGATTTGTCGGTTAGTGAAAATGAGGTAGAACCGGGTGGTACAGTTGTCTTGAGTTGGGAAAGTTACAATACTGATATTTGTACCAGTGCTGACTTCAATACTGCTAATGCTACTAGTAACACCGCTTTGCCGGTTCAGGTTAATGGTTCAATTGGTACCGTAGTCACCTACACCATCACCTGTGATAAAAATCCAACCAGTGGTAAACCAGCCACCGATACGGTGTCAGTGACTATTAAGGCCGCCACTGACCCAAGTGTTAATCTAAGCGTAGACAAGACCGAAGTGGAATCAGGAGACGACATTACTCTAAAGTGGACTAGTAAAAACGCCGATGTTTGTAACGGAACAAACTTCAACACTAGTGGGGCTACCAATAATAATGCCGGTGTGACAGATACGGTGGTCGGTGCTGTCGGTACCGTAGTCACCTACACCATCACCTGTGATAAAAATCCAACCAGTGGTAAACCAGCCACCGATACGGTAAAGGTTACAATAAAGGATAATGCTCTACCTCCGACTCCGCCGTCTGATCCTGAGTTTAAAGTTGAGCCATCAGTGGTTAGACAAGGAGATCCTGTTCTTATTATTTGGACAATTGATTTCGGCCTGACTTGTGAGATTACTTCTGGTGGGGTGGCGGTAGCCGGAGTGGGTACTCTAACCGGCGGTACGGTACCGGATAGTTCAGTCAGTGGTTCATATGAATTAAAAAATATTACTGCGGAAAAGACTTACACTTTGACTTGTACCAGTGATAATGGTGCCCCTGATCCAGACCCGCAAAACGTAACCGTTAGAGTTTTGCCGGAAGTGCAAGAATCATAGAATTGGCTTTATAAGAGATAATACACCACTCATTTAATGAGTGGTGTATTATTATCTTGATGACAACTTGGTTGGATAATAAAACCCCGATTTATTTTGTAGTAGGTGGTCTGGTGATGGGCTTATCTTTTCTCAATGTTTGGTTTTGGTGGGGAGGGGTGATTGGTTTATTTATCACTTTACTTGGCTTTAAGGCGCTTGATAAGATCAGTTGGTCTTTTTGGTGTGGCGTTCTAGCTGGTACGATTAAGACAAGCTTGGCTCTAGTATGGTTTTGGTCAATTTATCCACTTGATTGGCTTGGTAATTTTAATCCAGTTTTGCAGTTAGTAACTATTGGTTTCTTTTGGCTACTAACTAGCTTAGTGATAGGGGTTGGCCTGGGTGTTTTTGGTTGGTTGTTTTTCTTAATTAAAAATAACAAATTTTATTTTTTGATCGTCCCATTTATTCTAGTCTTTAGTGAAATTCTTGGTTCGCTATTGGTATGTTTGTATAGTTTTGGTCCCGGTAGTAGTTTAAACGCTAATTTTAGTTTTGGATATTTAGGCTACTCTTTGGCTAATCATGGGCTATTTAGTCTTTCGGCTGTTGGGGGTGGAGTCTATGGACTTTCCTTTATTGTGGCTTTAATAGCTATCAGTTTTTATTTTTTGTATACCAAAAATATTTTCCATACTCACAAAAATAAGGTCATACTTTTATTGATATTGGTTATCTTCAGTTATTTTTTACCACAGAGTATCTGGACAAAACAGAGCGAGGGTCTTAAAGTTTCCGCTATTCAAACTTACTTTGAGGCAGTTTCTAGTTTGACTGATTTAGAACAGACGAAACGAGAACGTCTATTTAAGCAAGCTTTGGTGGCTAGCTTGCAGTCGGGTAGTGACGTGATTGTGGTACCCGAGGCCGCTCATGTCATGTCTTCATTTTTGAGTGAAGCGGAAGTCTTTGCGTTTATTTCCTTATATAGTGATAAGAGGGTTGTGATAGTTGATTCAGAACAGGTCACTGACGACAACGGATACCGTTTGGTTAGGTCAAATATTTATGACAGTGAAACCAAACGGGTTTATCACACTTATAAAAACTATTTAGTACCAAGTGGTGAGTTCGTACCGTATGTCGTATCTTCCACCTTAAATCTATTAGGGTTTAAAAATGTCACTCAAGAGTTATCTGAACATATGGTTTATCGTCAGTCTGATTACAAAAATGATGATCTGACCTTAAATAATGGATTAGGGGTTCTTTTCTGTTCAGAAAGTTTGTCACCACTTGGTACTTGGCTGGTTAACCCAGATCAAACCAAAACTTTAATCGTGCACCCAGTCTCTCACGCTTGGTTTAATAATCCTAAGTCGCTTTGGTATCAGCTTGATTTGATGTTGAAAGCGCAGGTTAGGTGGAATAAAACACCTCTAGTTCAAGCTTCCAACCTAAGTCCACTTAAGGCCTATGACGCTTTTGGGTTATCGCTTAGGCCGGAAATTATTTATGTTAATCCGCAGGTAGTGGTTGGTTTGTTTGAAATTTAATTACAGACTTACTTCTTCTATTTCTTCCCAGTCTTAATCTTTTGCCAAGTTTCTCTCACGGCAATTTTCGGTAATGATTCTTCATTCTCTTTAAGATAGTCAGAAACGGATTTCTTATGTTGATGAGACATCTCACGTAAAAGCCAAGAAATAGCTTTGGTGATAATAATTTCTTTTTCAGACTTTAGACTGTCTATTATTTTGAAAGACAGGTCACTTAATCGTTTGTCGTTTGACCGATGAGTGGGACCGGTTAGTAGGGCAAGTGAGGCTCGTCGCTTGTTGATGTTTTTGTCCCTAGACAGTTTTTCAAGTAAATTTTGCCACGCTGGCCAATTTCCCAAAATTTCTTCAGCTGTAAATATATTTTGAGATAGGGAATCAACTTCTGCCCAGCCGACTAGATGATTTAACCACTGATTTAATTTTTCCGGCTTAACGTTTGACCGGTGGCTTTGGCTATAACCGAGTAAGTAGCTGGCTAAGGTCTTTTCTTCGTGGGATTCACCTTGGTAAAGACTATCCAAAACAGCCACAAAATCTTTTTGAGAAATACTTTTGTTTTCTCTGAGCCAATCTTTAGCAATTTGTCGACGTATCGGAACTGAAACATCATAGTATAAATGACCACTCAGGATGTAGCTGTCGTTGCTGGTGTGAGCAGTACCTTGCCCACGGTGGTTTTTGATTTTTCCCAATAAGTTTTTATGCTCGCTGTTCATATTTCTAATTCAATTTGATCATCAAAAGGTTTTGTGCCATCAAGCATAATATCCGCTTTTTCTTTTGGATTGTCTCGGTTGATGTATTCGTCCTCTTCCGCAAACCATTCTTGCTACATCTTTGTAAGTTCTTCTTTGCTTTTGCCAGTGCCTGTATCTCTTTCTATCCCTCTATGAAGACAAATTTCTTTAGGAGTATCAACGAAAATACTAAAACTGATGCGGTCTCGAAATTCTCTGCGTGAAGAACTGACTCCTTCAAGAATCATTATGTCTGTGACTGGCTGATTGGTTACTGGCTCAGGATGATGATTTTCCCACCAACTTGCGGGCTGATACGAAAGCGTTTTTGTTCCATTAGAAATTGGTTCAAAAATTTCTTTTATGACGTTGGGATACCAATTTAGAGGATTATCCCAGCCTGCAAAATCATCTGTATGAATAATTTCAGCATTGAGTTTTTTAGACAGTAGCTCTGCTAAAGTTGATTTACCTGAACCACCATGTCCGTCTACAGCGATAAAAATCACTTCACCAACCTTTGGCTTTGTTGAGAGGAGTTTTTCCAACACATTTACTTTCATATTTGATTTACTACATGCCCACTACATGGTTTTATGGCTTGAAATAAGGATATTCTTGTACTTTTCATATTTTTGTCTCTCTTTTACTACATGATCTATGCCCAAGATGGGACGTATTCCTTTGCCTTATCAGACTCCTTAACAAGACCACGTTCAATAGTTGCGTTGATAATTGCTGTT
>JAGQME010000026.1 GCA_020428795.1 Candidatus Kaiserbacteria bacterium | reverse complement strand
CGTTGGAGGTTTTAGCGACAGCTCGCACCTGTCCACTTAACCCTCCTGCAAAAGGAGTGTTAGGAGCAAAGGAGGTTATGTGGTTGCCAGCACCGTAACTATCACTGTTGGGATACCAATCAAAAGAAATGGCTGGTACAGTGAAGATACTACCGGACACATCAATCGACACCGTTTCAATGTAAGACAAACCGTCGGTATCGTTGTAGCAAGTTTGTCTTAGATTATAAGTTCCGTTAACCGGAAAATCAGAAGCCCCGATATAAACACTACCTGAAGTATGCGGAGCTGTTGATGATAGGTTCTTACTAGTAGCGTTTGGTCTTTCTAGAATAACTTGATCACAACGATTGGCATTGGTGGCAGACCAATCCACATTCAAATCAGCCACTCCAGCTCCATCTCGCTCGATACTGTTTTTGCTGGTATTTAGGTTACTAAGAGGAGCCAAATAAACTGTTGCACTATCTGGAGTACCGCCGGTACAACTTAGAGTATAGACCGTCGAGGTGGCAGTGGGATTAACTTTTACAAAACCACTTGGCAGACTAGCGTTACTGATAGTTCCGTAATTTGTAATCGAACAATCCGTACCACCAGATACAAACCAATCCAAAGTAGCTTCCTCCCCTGGCAATATCATAGCCGTCGGTCCACTATTGGCGGTTATCGTGTGAGCCGAGACCGTCGCCAAATTGATTGAGTAAAAACCGAGACTTAAACCAAAAATAATAAATAGCTTGGTTAGATTATTTAGACGTGATGAAGTGATATATTTCATAAGAATAATTTATTCAATTTTACTATTTTCATTCTTGTTTAGATTTTTTCTATAGATGGTTAATAGCCACAATCCAAGCAAACCAACCAACACAATCAAAATATATTGGGCTATCTGCAAAGCTTTTTTAATGTCTTGGTTGGAATAATCCGGATCAGCCTGTCCACAAGAACCATCCTCACACATATATTGTATGTCTAGTTTATCTACTTCCCTATTTTGCAAAAAGTTATAAGCTACATTTTGAGCGTCATCTCCCAAAAGACCCTGTCTAACACTAACCGATAGACTAATCTTGTCAGTCACCAAAGGTAATTTGGTGACGATGGTGTGCCGACCCTTGATGTTTGGATCATCACTATTAGCCAAAAGCAAATCAGTAACCTCTGCCACCCTATCATCGTTTGATTGAGCCGATAATTTTATTTCCAGACTCTTCATTTCGTCTTCACCGGTAATATCACTAGGGTTGTAAGACACACAAGCGAAGGCTTCGGTTTGATTACCGGTCAACCCAACGTATTTTATTTGTGGTGGTAAAGAACGAACTCGTTCTTTGTTTTTAACCAACGGTAATAAGGTTTCAATATTAAAACCATCGTCAGTCTCAAGAGTTAGTTTTACCAAATAAGCATCTTTGTAGAGTTGCTCTTCTTTAACCACATCTACTAAATCAGGGTTTTCATTAACTCTATTAGCATCAACCGGAGTCTGAACCATAAAAGAATGCTCTTTCTGACCTAGAGGTACTAATTTGATCGCTTCTTTCTTAGTATTTAGCAGACTTTGTGGACTTGGTTCTAACCCATCATATAATTCCCAAGTCAGCTGACCACTGCCAGCAGTGGTCGTGGCTGAGTTTTTAACAATGACTTTAATTTCAACTGGCGAAGTGTTGACTAAAATACGGTACCCATCCGGTACCACCCTAATGGAATCAAGTTCACTTTCATCTCGGACTGGATACACCAAGTGATCATCCACGGTAAAGCTACCAAAATCAAAACCGGTCTTAGGGATAAAATCACTCTCAACCGAAAAAGACTGTCCAGCCAAACCAACTCTGTCAGAAAAAGTCTGAGCGTAGGCTACCTCGCTTGATTGCTGGGTAACATATAAAGCCAAATAATATTCCCCCTTTGGTAACATTTCCGATATCGCCCAACTAAAATCATACTCTTTAGTAGCTCCCGCTTCTAATTTGAGACCGGAGTCAGTTGTAACAAAATCAAACGGCATCAAGATCGGTTCTTCGTAGGCCGGCATAACCGCTACGTAAACATTGAGGTTTTGTAGAGCAATTGATGAAAGGTTTTGAATGGAAAACTTAGTAACGATCTCATCCTTAGTCTTAAAAACCGTTTGTTCCAAGGGTAAAAACTCTACCTTAAGGTGTTCCTGCTTAAAAACCGCTTCACAAAAATCGCTGACTTTAGTTTCCTCAACAACTGTTTCAGCTGCCAACAGGGATAATGGTCCTGACAAGAGGGTCAAGCCCAATAGAACTGTTACTAATTTTTTTGACAAAAAAGCCATTACTTTAAAAAAGTCATAGCGAGCATTGATACGACCCATAATATTTATACAAAATTAAAATCTAATCTTACCTCAAGTATAGACTGCTTTCTTGATTTATATAGCTGGATTATGCACATTATTAAGACAGCAAAAATAAAAGTGTCGCTCCCAAAGGGAGCGACACTTTTATTTTTATTTAAGCGGTGGTCTTAGCTCTTTTGATAGCTGCCATTAATCTTGATTTCTTTCTCGAAGCGGTATTGTCTTTAATGATTCCTCTCTTAGCAGCTTTATCAATCGCTTTGTAAGCGTTAGGTAATTTTTGTTCAGCGGTCGCTAAATCACCTGAAGTAATCAAAGTTCTTAGCTCCTTCACCACATCATGCATGGCCACTTTCCGGCGCACGTTGTAAACTCGCTTTTTCTGCGATGAACGATGGGTTTTGATGGCTCCTTTAGTAATTGGCATAAAATAAGTTATCTGTTTGTTAGTGGGCGAAACTATACAGCATAATAAGGATTATTGCAACATTTATTTATGGTCTTTTAATTTTGCTATACTGTTACCAATGATTAGAAAAATTACCGGAGAATTGGTAGATATTTCCACCACCAACGTAGTTTTGGACGTATCTGGAGTTGGTTATCTAATATATGTATCAAAATCGCCAGCCAACCAAAGACTAGGGGAAGTATTTAGCTACTGGACACATTTAGCGGTTAGAGAAACGGCCCTTGATTTATACGGTTTTACCAATCGAGATGAGCTCGAAATATTTGAATTACTACTCACCCTACCAAAAATAGGACCCAAATCGGCTCTCCAGATAATGTCTCAGGCCGAAATTGAACTTTTGAAAAAAGCTGCCTTAGAAGATGATGCTACCTACCTCACTAAAATGTCTGGCTTAGGCAAGAAAACGGCCGAAAAAATTGTCGCCGGATTGAAAGACAAATTTGAGAGCCTAGGACTAACCTCCGGCTTAGATACCGTAGGCCACTCCGCCCAAAATACTCAATATATAAGCGACGCCATCGATGCCTTAGTTTCACTTGGCTATCCGCAAAGTGATTCAAGAAAAGCGGTCATGCAACTACCGCCCGAAATAAATAACGCCAACGATGCCGTTCGTGAAGCCTTAAAAAACTTAGGTTCTTAAACATATTTTTAAGCAGTCTAACCTATCTAAAACTAATCAATCTAGCAGAATAAACGACTTTTGACTTACTATTATCTAAAGAGTTTATTCTGCGGTATACTGATATATATGGACACTATACTGTATTGGATCAAAAGATTATTACCGAAATCTCTACTAGAGATAGTTCGTCCCCACTACCACCATGGCTTGGCTTATTTAGGCGACCAACTCTACCGTCACCCCTCAAGAGATATCACCATTATCATGGTTACAGGAACCAAGGGTAAATCTACTGTTACTGAACTCATCACCAAAATTCTGGAAGCTGATGGTAAGAAGGTGGCCTCCCTATCGACTATTCAATTTAAAATTGGTGAAGAAGTACGTCGCAATCTATACAAAATGACCACTCCGGGGAGATTTTTTGTCCAAAAATTTCTTCGGGAAGCGGTTGACGCTGGTTGCACCCACGCTATTTTAGAAATGACCTCCGAAGGAGCCAAACAATATCGCCACAAATACATACACTACGACGCTTTGGTTTTTACCAACCTAACCCCCGAACACATCGAGTCCCATGGTTCATTCGAAAAATATAAAACCGCCAAACTATCAATCGCCAAACAATTAGAAGACTCCGGTAAACAACCCCGTTATATAGTATCCAATATCGATGACGAATACGGAGCTGAATTTTTAGACTTCAAAGTTGAAGTTAAACTCCCTTATAAATTAAGCGACCTCAAACTCCACACCCTACACCGAGACGGAGTTGGTTTGGTACTCAATGACGGTGAAGACGAAGTGACGATACGTATTCCTTTAGTTGGTCTATTTAATGTCTATAACGCACTGGCCGCCATCACTCTCACCAACGCCCTTGGTGTGCCGCTAAGGACCATTGAAAAAGCCTTACGTGAATTACCGCCGATTAGAGGTCGCGTCGAACACTTCTACAGCCCTAAAGACGCTACTAAAAAAGTAACGGTAGTGGTTGATTACGCCCACACCCCCGATTCCCTAACCAAATTATACGAAGCCTTTAAAGGTCTGTCTTTGATTGGGGTTTTAGGTAACACCGGTGGTGGTCGTGATACTTGGAAGCGACCGGAAATGGCCGCCATCGCCGCCAAATTCTGTGATCAAGTCATCCTTACCAACGAAGACCCTTACGATGAGGACCCTCGTAAAATCGTCGAGCAGATGGCCAAAGGAATTGAGGATAAGAATAAATTAGAAATCATTATGGATCGAAGATTGGCTATCAGAACGGCCATCAACGACTGCCCAGACGGTGGCTATGTGATTGTCTCTGGCAAGGGAACCGACCCCTACATCATGGGTCCACACAACACCAGACAAAAATGGAGCGACGCTGAAGTGGTCAAATCCGAACTAAGTCTCCTCTCACCCCCACCAGATCCCGACATTATCAAAGCCTAAACCTGATTTTGATGATACATAACAATCCCAGCGCTAACTGATACATTTAAGGATTCTTTCTGTCCCAACATTGGCAAATAAACTACTTCTTCAGCCATTTCTAAAAACTCCTTGGATACCCCTTCTATCTCATTACCCATAATATACAAAACCTTAGCTGGGACTTTAAAATCATAAAGTGAGATAGCTCTGTCCGCTTGTTCAATCGCCACAATCGAATAACCTTGTTGTTTGTATTTATTAAGGAGAGTCTGGCCATCTGCCAAAGTGTCGAAAACTTCGTACGGCATAGTTTGACTAGCACCAAGTGAGGTCTTCTTTATTTGTGGATTGATTCGACCAAATCTATCAATAGGGGACGGCGTGTAGCCACCCAAAATCACCTTAGCTACCCCAGCGCCATCGGCCGTACGAAAGATGGCACCGACGTTATAGGCGCTTCTAATTGAATCTAAGACGATAATTTTCTCTACCATGTTGGGCACATCATACAACAATCAAGATTTAAATCACATGCTACAATCATTTTAATGATGTACAGCGTGTTAAATATTTTTCCGGTACAATTTTTGTCCATGTTCGCCTACTTTATACTGCGGGTGGTGGTTGGTTTCTTATTCCTTTATCTGGCCAAAACTCATTACAAACACCGTAATCATCTGGCTGAATCATTTCGTCTAACTTGGTGGCCTTACGGTAAATTTAGCGCCACTTTATTCATTTTGTTTGAGTTTATCCTTGGCCTTATGTTTGTTATGGGTGCTTATACTCAAATTGCTGCCCTCATTACCTTCTTATTGTCAGCCAAAATGTTGGTGGTACGAAATTGGTTTAATACCAAACTACTACCGCCTAAAATATTCTGGCTATTACTCCTAGCGGTCAGTTTGTCTATTTTTATTACCGGTGCCGGTGTATTTGCAGTTGATTTGCCTATTTAAAAATAGTATAGTGCTCCCACATTCGTTTTAGAATATCCGCCTTTAGCTCAGTTGGTAGAGCAGCTCCCTCTTAAGGAGACGGTCCAAGGTTCGAGCCCTTGAAGGCGGACAAATTAAAAACCCCTCCATTTGGAGGGGTTTTTAATTTGTCCGCCCTATGAATAGTCTCCGAGACTATTCATAAGGGCTCGAAAGGGAATGTACCAATCCCTACCTCACCCAGTCCTTCACCACCAAAGTCTTACCTTGGAGGGTAATATCTAATTTTTGACGTTCTTTCCAACCTAGTTCACGCACAAACTCAACCGGCAAAACCAACGAATAACTTTTACCACCCACCACCGTTAGCTTGTGAGTTCTAGTCTTAGAAAGAGATTGTTTATATACCATAGATGCTAATTCTACCACACGAAGTGGTACGTACATAAGTACGTACTTATGTACGTACCATTTCACTAGAGCTTATACGGAGTTTTCCTCTTAAAAAATAACTCCACTTCACTTACTAGACTTTAAGCATCCACCTCTCTAGATCAATATCGATATCTTTACCACCACCATGTCCGTCATGATAGATAATGAGCAACTGCCGAGCCAATGTCTTCACCTCACCGGATTTATAGCTAGCCAATGCTCGTTTGGCTTTATTAAAAGGAAAATCCTTAACTCCAGCCTCGCTAGCACTGTCACACACCTCCGCTAAACGCAACATTTTGACCTGCCACCACAGGGTACCAATAATTTCCTCGGCGCTAAGTCCGGCTTGTTTGGCGGCTTGGTATAAAAGCCAAAGTGATTTCTTGTCCTTTTTTAATAAAGCGTCCGCCATACCAAAAGGGTTGTATCTTTCCTCACTAACCCCCTTTACCTCAACCAATTTGGTAGCGTGTTTGGCAAACTGTTTTTTGGGAGTAGCTAAGAGCGTCCCTTCAATCACAACAAAAATATTATTACTACCAGCAAAGGCTTCAAGATGAGAAAGAACATCATCTGCTACCGTCGTCTCCTGAGACAGGGTATCGAGTAGATATAATTCTTGTTCACCAAAAAGTGACTGGGCTCCCACTAGATCCGAAAATAGATTGGGCTGATACAAATCGATATCTATCCGCCTGACATTAACCCCCTTATCTTCAAAATCATGAATAAAAGCAAAGGCTTGGTTACGCACCGCAATCGTATCACTACCACAAAAGACGTATAACATAATTGATTTTATTGTATCAAATTAATGTTTAGGCCGGCCAATCTTTAAGTTCAGACCAGTTTTCGCCAACCGCTACATCCACCTTTATGGGGACGCCTTGGTTGTCTTTTCTATCCAAAACCGCCTCCATTATTTTCACCAAAACCGGAATTTCTGATTCTAAGATTTCATTTTTTATTTCAAACACTAATTCATCGTGCACTTGGAGCAACATCTTCACCGCTTCGAGTTGTTTGGTTTCCTTTAGATGTTTATAGACCTCATTCATAGCTATCCGCATCACGTCAGCAGCGGTACCTTGCACCGGAGCGTTTATGGCCATTCTTTCGGCTTGAGCTCTAATAAAAGGAGCGGTTGATTGCATACCAGGAAAATGTCGTCGCCGACCAAACATAGTTTCGGTGTAACCGTGTTCTCTGGCAAAGGTCTTAGTTTCTTCTAAGTATTCGGCCAAACGGGTAAAGGTATTAAAGTAGGCATTTAAAAACTCTTGAGCCTCTTCTCTTTTAGTGCCTTCACCTAAGTTATTACGGAGAGCATTCACCCCCATACCATAGAGAATACCGAAATTTATCACCTTGGCTTTTCGACGCATCTCACTCGTCACTTCTTCAGCCTTGACGCCAAACACCCGTACCGCCACTCCCGTGTGCACATCTTCACCTCTGGTAAAAATATCCACCAACTTAGCATCGTGAGATAAGATTGCCGCAATTCTTAATTCAATTTGGGAGTAATCAATTGAGACAATACTGTATCCTTCCCCCGCCACAAAGGCCTGACGAATCGCCTTGCTCTCTTTGGTTCTGATTGGGATATTCTGCAACCCAGGATTTTGGGAAGCCATCCGACCGGTGGCAGCGCCGGTCTGGACAAAAGTGGTATGCAAACGACCGTCTACAGCCACAAAACCCGGCAGGTTGTCTATGTAGGTGGAGACGAGTTTTTGTAACTCACGATAACGTAAGACAGCCTTAATAATGGGATGGTCGTCTTTCATCTTTTCTAACTCAGACTCCTTGGTTGAACGTTGGCCACCGGCGGTCTTTTTTTGGTTTTTAGGTTTCAAACCTAAAGTATCAAACAACACGTCACCCATTTGTTTAGGTGAGTTGATATTAAATTCTGTACCAGCGTATTTATAAATATCAGTTTTTAGTGACTCTAGCTCCTTATGCATTTTTTTGGATAGAGTAGCTAAGTATTTAGTATCCAAAATAATACCGGTCTTGTTCATATAGTCTAAGACTTCGATGAGCGGTTTTTCGATATCATTAAAGACATTTTTTAGATCACCTTCGGTTTGAACCTTGGCGTATAAACGTTTTTTAATATCTTTAAAATCCGTGGTTTCAAAATAAGCTCGGCCGTAATCAATGATGTCTTCCAGACTAGCGTTGGTTCTTTCGCTTTCCAGCAACCATAGTAAAACAGCGGCCTCTTGAATCTCTCTCTGATCTAGATTACCAGCTACCTGATCTATAGAAACGTCTTCCGTGAGAGCAAACAGGCTCTTTATCCGGCTACCTAAGGTACGAAAACCGAGTTCACTGAAAAGAGTTAGTATCTGGTCTGTGTCGGCTGTATCCTGCCAATGCTCCTTAGGTAAAATAAAATCAATCGGAGCATCGGTTCTGATGGTCGCCAACATCTTGGAAAACTGCGCTTCTTCTTCGCCTTCTTTTAGCAGATTGATAATCCTTGGTTTGATACCAGCTTCTACAAAAACCGCTTCGTCTTTTTTTAGTTTTTTATAGATATCTTCAATTGATCCAAATTTGGTAATGAGTTCGGTGGCGGTTTTTTCACCAATACCAGCAATACCAGGAATGTTGTCAGAGGCATCACCCCGAAGCCCCTTATAATCCGGCACCAACTTAGGTGGAAATAAAAAACGTTCTAAAACCGCCGCTTCATCATAAATGATAGTGTCTTTAATTCCCTTCTTTAGGGTGTAGACCTGTACTCGTTTTTTATCAACACACTGCAAGGTGTCCATATCACCGGAGGCGATAATGACACTAAGATCTTTGTCTTTCTTGGTTTGAAAGGCAATCGTGCCGAGCATATCATCTGCTTCAAAACCGGGACATTCATAAATCGGAATCCCAAAGGCTACAAAAATATCTCTAGATCGTTCAATTTGTTTAACCAATGTATCGTCGGTCTTAACTCGCCCGGCCTTGTAACCATCAAAAGCATCGTGACGATAAGTTGGTTCCGGCAAATCAAAACAAGCTACGATGTGATCCGGTTTGAAATCCTCAATTATTTTAAGCAACATGGCCACCACCCCGTAGAGAGCGCCGGTTGGTTCGCCACTTGGTGAAGCAAAATCAGGCAGAGCGTGAAAGGCTCGGTGCAAGATGGCGTGAGCGTCTAGTAGTACCAAGGTTTTTTTCTTGGTTTTGGGGGTTTTGGTTTTAGTCTTAGTGGGCATAACTTTATACTTAGAGCCATCACTCTTCCATAGTGATTGTACGCTCCTCACCCGAGATCGCAAACCTTAGATGAAGGGTCCAGCTAGGTAACAACTCCTCAATTTTTTCTGCCCACTCAATCGCTACTAAGGTATTTGGTTTGGTTAGCAGATCAGCAAAACCAAGCGGTCGCATTTCATCAATCTCTTCAATCCGGTAAGCGTCTAAGTGATACAGATCCTGCCAAGAGCCAGCCTTAGAATCAGTGATCTCATAGTGTTTCATAACTACAAAGGTAGGGCTAATCACCACCTCTTTAATACCAAGAGCCTTGGCTAGATATTGCATAAAAGTCGTCTTACCAGCCCCGAGGTCGCCGTGGAGCGCCAAGACGGCGCAGCCGTCTTGGCGCTCCACCTTAGCCAATTTTGCCAACACCGCACTCACCACCGGCTTCAAATCACTCTCTTTTGACA
>JAGQME010000025.1 GCA_020428795.1 Candidatus Kaiserbacteria bacterium | reverse complement strand
TTGATTTCCGTAACCGCACACTCTTGGGGGTTACTTCTAAATACTCATCGTCGGCCATTATTTCCAAACCAGTCTCAATCGAAATCACTTTTGGCAAAACCAGATTGATAGCATCGTCAGCTCCAGAAGCTCGCATGTTGGTTAGTTGCTTGCCTTTGGTAGGATTTACGGTCATCTCTTCCCCTTTACTGGTGTTACCAATCACCATTCCTTCATAGACTTCGGTTCCTGGAGAAATATATAGTTGTCCTCGATCTTGAAGACCAAACAAAGCAAAGCCAAGCGCCTTACCGGTCGCCATCGATATCATAGAACCCGCTTTTCGTTTTTGAATCTCACCAGCGTAAGGACGAAAACCTAATACCTGAGTAGCCAAAATACCCTCACCCCGAGTATCTACCACAAACTGATTCTTGTAACCAAGCAAACCACGGGTTGGACCTTCAAAAATCAACCTGACCTGATTTTCGTGCGGAATCATATTCTGCATAATGAAACCTCGGTTAGAAAGCCTCTCTATTACAGACCCTTGAAATTCCGATGGAATATCGACAGTCACCTCCTCAAACGGTTCATTCTTCACTCCGTCTATCTCTTTGATAATAACTCTTGGCTGAGAAACGGCTAATTCATAACCTTCTCGTCGCATGTTTTCAAGCAAGATTGAAATATGCATTTCACCCCGACCCCGCACATCAAAAGAATCACCCTGAGCAAAGTCTACTTGTAGACCAACGTTTACTTCGAGTTCTTTTTCTAACCTTTCCTTTATCTGTCTTGAAGTAACGTATTTACCGTCTCGTCCGGCAAACGGTGAGTTATTTGGCATAAACTGAAGCGCAATAGTTGGTTCATCTACCTTAATAGATGGTAGCGGTGAAGCTGACTCAGAGTCAGTCAAAGTATCACCAATATTTACGTCCTCAAAACCAGCCACCATCACGATATCGCCAGCAAAGGCCTCGTTGGTTTCTTGTTTGGCTACCCCTTTGAAGGTGTTTAGTTTGACCACCTTCCCTTTTTTAACCATGTCTTCACCATCATGCTTGACCAACAAGGCTTGTCCGGCCTTAATTGAACCCTGATAGATTCTAGCTACCGCCAGCCGACCTAAGAAATTGTCATAACCAAGATTAAACACCTGAGCTCGCAATTCATCGCCCTCGTTATAGCTGGCTGCTGGTGACACATGTTCCAAGATGGTATCCAAAAGTGGTGAAAGATCTTTTAATTCGTCGTCTTTACTCCGTTTAGCTACGCCAGTCAATCCAATAGCGTAAACGACCGGAAAGTTACACTGATCATCATTAGCTCCGAGTTCCAAAAACAGTTCCAATACTGACTCTTCGGTTTTTTCTAAATCAGCGGCTGGTTTGTCGATCTTATTGATAACCACAATTGGTTTTAATCCAAGTTCTATTGACTTCTTTAAAACAAATCTGGTTTGTGGCATCGGACCCTCTTGAGCATCAACGACCAAGAGCACACAATCAATAGACCTGAGCACTCGCTCCACCTCAGAACCGAAATCGGCGTGACCGGGGGTGTCTACAATATTGATCTTAGTTCCCTTGTATTCAACTGAGGTATTTTTGGCATAAATGGTAATACCACGCTCTTGTTCGAGCGCATTACTATCCATCGAAGCGTTTTTTTCACGGGCGCCAGTTTGCTCCATTAAGGAGTCTGTTAACGTAGTTTTACCATGGTCCACGTGAGCAATGATGGCGATATTTCTAATTTCTTGTGACATATAAAATAGTAGTAATTAAAAATGAGCGCGCAGGCGCACTCAAAGGCAGAGCTATCATACTATACATTCACTTTTTGTCTATCAAAGTTAGTTTATGAGACCGAGGCATTTTCTTCAAAATCGCTTCTCTTTTTTGAGCCGAACTACGATCCTTGGCTGTCTCCTGATAAACTATTTTTACCGGCCTTCTCATTTTTGTATATTTGGCACCAACCGAAGCTTGATTATGCTCAGTCTCACGACGAACCGGATCGGTGGTTACTCCGGTATACAAAGAATCGTCGTTACAACGCAATATATACACGTACCATTTTTTCTTTTGTCGATTAACTACCATGGACTATGACCAGAAAAAGCGCTGTAGGCAAAATAGAAGAATACGATAGTTGCTATTGTGAATACTATTAACTTAAGCATATCTTCGTCTGTATAAAATGAATATAAATACCGTCATCACAATCATAACTGGCCAAAATAATAACGGTGTAAATATGACCGATAAAATTGATTTTTCGTGCCAACGCTTGATGGCGAGTGAGGTTTTTAGTTTTAAAAAATAATTCAAACCAGCCAAACTATCACCATCATTAAAGCGGAGAACGTATTTGCCAATATTATCTGGAGTATTAACTTCAATCAGATAGTCACCGGCCGGTAACTCGGCTTTATAGTGAGGGCCTGATCGGTATTCGTCATTGGTGGCTTTATCTTTGTATTCAAGCCAATCTGTCTCACTGGCTTTAAGACGGGTTACCGCTTCAACTCCTCTGGTTACTTTACGAACAATAATCGCCCCCCGATTATCACTAGCTCCTTTGACATCTGGTACTAATATTGAAAATCCTACCTCGGTTGGCTCAGTAAGCTTAAAAGAGTAAGTGTGGGGAAAGCCGATCAGTTCACCAAAATACCATTCTGAAGCTTGCTCCAGATCAATATTGAGATTGTCATTAGGACTGGCTGGAGCTACAAACTCCACTGCTTCCGCTAAATTAGCCGAAGTAAATCCACAAAAAAACAAAATCCCGATTATTAGGAAATACATCAACTACATTGTACCACCAAAACTAGTAGGCGAAGAAGCTTTGCAGAAAACCGTACAGGTTGTTGTCTCGACCAAATTCTGTCTGACAAGTATCGAGATGATAAACCTCGGCTCCTAAGGTGATGGAATATCTAAATTCATCTGAATCAGCTTGATTACAGGTAGCGCCTAGTTTTGGTTTGGCATAGGATTTTAAATTATCTTTGATTAGGAGTTGTCTTATCTCACCGATTTGATCCTTACTCAATCTAATCTGAGTCACCACTGGATCAGAATTAACCAAAGTTGGCGGTAACAACATTAAAGAACCGCTACTATCGATTCGATACGAGGCGCAAGTAAACTGAGAATCGATACATCGCCCATATTCAGCGACTTGAATAATAAAATCATTATCACTTCGTTTGGAGTAACTAGGTAAAATGCCGTCTTGGACCGCTGGTGCAAATACAGTGAGATATAAATAGGCCCCACAGAACATGGCGAAGAGAAAAGTGAGAATGAGAAGGTTTTTTTGCTGTTTAGTGACATTGTCAAACATCACCGTATATTATATCAGTCAGAACCAATAATCTTGCCCAAATCTAGGTATTCAAGTTATTATGACACTCGTCAATACGACAAATAAATATATTGGAGAGATGGCTGAGCGGTTTAAGGCGCACGCTTGGAAAGCGTGTAAGGGTTAACGCCCTTCGGGGGTTCGAATCCCCCTCTCTCCGCTCGTAGAAAATACCACCGATTAGGTGGTTATTTTCTTGAGCGGAGAGAGAGGAGAAACAGTCTGGGAGACTGTTTCGTGGGATGAGAAAAGGTTGACTGATATTTCTTGAGGGACGAAAAGAAATATCGACAACCTGTACTGAAGCTGTAAGCTTCGAATCCCTCTCTCTCCGCAATGACAGTGCAGGCTCTCTTCTGAGAGCCGAGCTGGCATATGGAGTAGCGGGATTCGAAAGACGAGCGATGTGAGGAGCTTCTTTCCTAAAGCGACGAAGCAGCGAGTCCGGGCAGGAAACTCTTATGAACGTAAGTGAATTAGAGTTTGACGCCGAATCCCCCTCTCTCCGCCTTTTAGAGCTAGCACGAGACACCAGTTTTGTTATACTACAAATATGAAAAATTTTAATCGTCGTGAATTTTTGGGAGGAGCTGCCGCTGGGGGATTTGCTCTTTTTGCTAGTAAACTCGAAGCACAAGATATTGAGCGTGGGCCTGAAGATATACTTAATGATATTGAAGCGTTAAAAACTTCTTTATCTGGTTTAGAAGAAGAGATATCTGCGTTGGGAGTAGCTTATGGTGATCACTTTAAAAACGACACGCTTGATCAACTTGATGAAGAGGCAAAACAACGATTCACCTCTTTTTTAGAACGGGCTGAAATTGAATGGGAGAAAGCATTAACTTTATTTAGTCAGATTCAAGATTTGACACAAGGAACAACTATCACAGAATACGAGCAGTATGGTCTTAGTGACCATCCAAATGCTCAAGTACTCCGTTCATTTTCTAAACTAAAACCGACCCTCTTAGGCTTGTTACCATTACGAATGAATATCGCTCGAGAGGCATTGGGTAAAGAGATTGTGGAATACGACTTACCTTTCTAGCATACGAGATTACTCATATGCAAGAGATGCGTCGTTTTGTTAGGCTGTAGGATAGTGAATCCGCCAAACCCTGCTTGACCGACCATGGTTCTTGCCCGAGACGGCCAACGAAGACACCTCTTTTCTACCTCTCCAAAGGAAAACCCACACCTGATTAGCCGATTCCTGATTCAAACAAACCTATCGTGCTGACGAAGAATTGCCAGAGCAAGCTGGCTGGTCATTCCATTTCTTTGTTTACTGCTCCGTCTAGAATGCCCCCCTGTCCCGTTAGCCTAGGGATAGCTCGGCTTTTGCCCCTACCCTCTTTATTACCTTCCAATTACTAAAACAAATATAAAAAATAATTTATATTTAGTCTTTTTTTAAAAGTTCGGTATAGCGACGTTATAAAGTTAATTTGGTAAAATTAACTGATGAATGAAATGTCCAAACAGTTTTTTCCTGAGCCGAGCCGTGAGACAGCTGTGTCAGAAGTTCCGAAAAGTAGCCGATATGCTCATATTTTAGAAGAAGCATACTTATATGGTGGTTTGCCACACCTTCCTGAACTCGAAGTCTTTAGTGCAGGCGAAATTAACACGGAAGCGATTAGTGAATTTCTACTCGAACTGGTTGATTTTATTGAGAGGAAAGAACAAGAAGCCGATGAGGAAGAACTGGAGAATTTATATCGTTTTGGACAAGGCATCCATTCCGAATTCTTTTCAGCATCACCGAGCTTAATAAACCACATTCGGTTACCGGATCGTCTTAAGTTGATGACTAGAGCGACACGAAGCAAAGTTGTCCAAGGGACATTTGGTAGTGTTTTCGTTGGTGAGACAGTCTACGATGTATCTTTCATGAAGGGCAACCTTTATGACGTTGCAGTGAAAGCTATGGAAGATTTATCGATTCCCGAAAAGCTCGACCTTCTTCATCAACTTCGTACCGTTGGTGCCCAGGCTATTGCTAATGGCGAATGGTCTCGTCCGGCGTACAATCAAGTACGACAGACCTACGAATCATTAGCACACTCTGTGGATATACCAGTTTTTGTTCAATTGGCAGCTGAAGCAGGACTAGAAGCATTAGACACTGAGTATAAGAACCCCCAATTGGGTGTCATACGATTTGAAGGACAAACTTCTGACTCACGCCTAAATACTAGATTTTCTAACAAACAAAGCAAAGCAATAACGGATAAATTCTTTTCAAAGTATTCTCTTGATCATGTGGTCTCAAATTCGACGAGAATATTACCGGCTACCAAGGATGCTCTGGTATACAGGGATCGATCTGGCCTTGCGGCTGGAATTATTCGAATGGACGTTGAGCAGTTCCTAGATTCACCAAAGAGCGATTTGAACTTTGATGTTAATCAATATCGTATCTATAAACAGCACTTCGATGCCGCTGAACAATTTCCAGCCCAAAGAAGAGATAAGATACAGGTAAAGATTTACCACGCTATATACAATGAACACGTAGGTGAACTAGTAGCCAGTGGTGACGCCGAAGGTGCGGCAAAAGTATTTGCTGAAATGTTGCCAGTATTAAGTGAGGAGGAATGGAAAACGTATTTTATTGGGGAGATAAAGCAACGAGAATATCCATCACAAAATGAACTCTACCATAAAGCTGGTGATGAAAATGGAAGAGTGAGTCACGATTTTGTTACTGGACTATTTGATTATAGAGATCAGCTAGGTGAACGATATGAGGAAGATTACATGGAACTAGAAGCTGCACTCGAGCACGACGATTTTGAGTACGCATTTGAATGTGCATCGATAATTTGTCGTCGAGCTAATCTTGAATACATAACATATAAGAAAAATTTAAACCTTGAAATTGCTAAGCTATGGGCAGACTTTGAAGTTGAACTTAGACTTGATGTGGTACAAGGTTTGGAAGTAGATGAAGTGGTAGAACGTGAAAAAATGCGAAGAGTTATTGAACAGAGGGTTCAGGAGTATGAAACTATGCAATCACGACTCTCAGAGGAAGACTTTGATCTCCTCAGAAGACTTGCAGTAGCTGAAGATGAGTTGCATCAAATCCACCAGAAGAACTTCGAGACTGCACGTCAAAAGTTTGAAGCAGCGATGTTAGAACTCGGACAAACAAAAGAAATGCAAGCAAGAGCAGAAGTGGTTCGAAAGATTGAGAATAACCTAGATGAACTCGGTGATGAACTTCGTGCATTTATAGAAGAGAAACTCGCTACTATCGAAGATCTGCCACAACTTGAACTAACAACTCTTAAAGAACTTGTCGCTGAACTTAAGGGTGACGAGAGTATGGAACGAGTGACAGACGAAGATGTGCTTTTATTCCAACATGTTCATTCCGGAGAATTGGCTGGTAAGATCGAAAACGAATTTGGTTTTACCTTGTCTGATCTTTCACTTAGAGAACAATACTTCTTCCTTAATTACCTTAAGCGAGTAACACCAAGTTCTGCTGAGCTAATGAAGCGTTTTACCTCACTCTACGGAGTCGATGGTATGCGCACCTTCCTCTCTCTCGAACAACTTGGTCCCGAGTTTGGTGAATACATCGTAAACACAGGAAACTTTTTAAAAGAATTTGGAGCTGAGCATCATGGAGAAGTCATCTTTGGACATTTTGCAGATTTACAGGATGATATTAACCAACTACCAGAAACGTTGTCCGAACAGCTTGCTGTTACTGATAATATAGAAACGCAAGAACTGCTCAAGGAAATACAAGAGGGTGCTCGCCGACGAGCTGCTCAATTTCTCCATGAAATCATCATGGGACCGCTTGGAAACTCAAGTGAGTCATATCAGAAGATCAGCGACGCAATTAAAAAATACCAGCGTGACGCAGTCACGCTCACGAGCACTTTTAGAACGCTATTCCAACATAACCAAATTGGGCTAGAGGAAATGAAGGGTCTTTCGTTTGAGACACTCTCTTCAGATCAGCTCTCAGCTGAAGATATTACTGAAATGGAGCGTTTGTACCGAGAGAATTATCAAGAAGAAAGGTACCAGAACGGATTTATTGAAGCTATTATTAATAAATTCCATCACACCCTTGAGGATGCTGAATACCAACAAAATACCCGATGGTACATGTTACGTCACGAGGGAAAGCCGATTGGCTTTTGTAAATTCACTGATCAGTTTGATGAAGAAGGTGCTTTAGTCAGTAAACACTTTGGTGGCTTTAACGTTAACCAAAGCTATGGTGGCGGAAAACTGGGTGAAGCAATGTTGCAGCAGATCATCGAGGAAGAGTCTTATGATGACGCACCGATTATAGCTGAGTGCATCCCTGAAACACGCATTTCGAGCAAATACATCGATGAAACAGGCTTTGATGCTGTCGGTAGTGAAATACTGCAGGGTATTCGTTTGTTGAATATAGTTAGAGATGCAAATTCTGTGAATGAAATTGATAAGCAGTTATCAAAAGAAGAAGCAGTCTACCTTGCCCGGGAGGTGACGGATGGAGATGATTTTATGGAACTTTCTCAGGGTCAGAAAGCAACCAGGTACTTTTACTACAACAATAAACGCTACGCAGTGTTTCGTGACAGAGGCTATGCACAACTGGCTGCCTAAATCTCTTTTCCGCTACTTAATTCCCATAAGCTTTTGAAAAGATATTTATGGGTATCAGCAATGTTTTTGTTGGTAATAATGATGCCAATCAAATAATCGTTCGTTAACGTTATATATGAAATCTTGTTGTCATAGATTTGCATAACATTCTGAAAATAGAGTTCATTATCATCGCTTTTAATAAGTTTTGCCCTTGTGACGTTATGGTCGTATGAGCTGATGAACTTACGGCCCTCCGCTGAGTCTATGATCATGACTCGCTTAAACACGTTTTGTTCTTCACGCATAGCCGAATACTCTGCGTTGAGATCAGGAATGTATTTTACTACTGCGTCAACGTCAGCGTACGACAAAATCTCTTCGGTGGCGGTTAAACTATCCACCAAGACCTCCCAAATGCCATCTTTCCCTTCGTAAAATTGTACGCCGGGCTTGCCAACACTCAGGTTAAAAAGTGACGAAAGTTTACCAGACGTAGCCAGAAACTGTTTTTTGGTCCGTTCAATCCGTTCTTTTTGATTATCAATGACTTTAGTAATAGCTACTGGGTGCTTGGGAGTAAATTTGGCTATCTTCCCTATTTCGTCTGTCTTAGAAGCTAAATCGAGCTCAATCAATTCATCGAGCACCTTATACACCAACGGCCGAGACAACTTGGTACCACTCGGAACAGCTTTAGCTATTACACTAGCTGGTGACTCACCGAGTTTTAGAAGCACTTCATATATAATAGCCTGCTCTTTGGAAAGACCAGTATCTACTATTTCGTCTATATATTCTAATTGAATCATACCGACACAATATCATACTTTTCGTATTTGTCACAATACTATGACAATAATATGTTGATAACTAAGTAAATTTTTATTTAAAAATATGGTTTTTATCTATATTTTGCTATTTTCTGTATATACTTCTTGACAATACATTTAATTCCTGTTATACTATACGCAGTTAAAAATGAGGGATTCAAGGAGAGAGATCTAATCAGAGTCCCCCACTAAGGAGAGAGTACCTTATTAGGGAATCAGGAGAGACCACAGCACCACACATGGTGCTGGGCATAGATAAGAGCCATGAAGCTCGCCCCAGCCCTCGCATGCGAGAGCTGGGCGGTGACCACAGCCGAAAGTGTGGCAAGCAGGGAGCGACTGGAACACCTCTTATCAAACTCCGATTCGTTTGCACCGCTACTGGCGATAGGCCGCAAACCCATCGCAACCTCGGTAACACAGGCCTCCGGGTCGCCGAGACATGTAGCACCCGCGATCAAGCAATCTAAGTAGATTGCAGGAACGTCGGCTGGTACGGAAAGCTTAACCACCTTTTGGTACCAGAAACGTTCCTTTGCAACAGGTAATTCCGTAGAGCTTACACAAAAGAGGAAGCTACGGCACTGGAGAGAAAGGAGAGAGACTTTGACAATCCGACAAGCAAAAGACAAATGAGAGTGATTCTTAATATTTGTCTAAGCAAGGCGGGGCTGTATGGAAACATACGGCTAAATAAGCTAATACCAGTACCAGATATAAACAATGGGTTTGTATTTGGTACAAAAAATTAAGTACGAGACGTGAAAATTTTCTTGATTAACGATAAATATCTTTACGATGTTTAACATGAGTTAGGAATACTGTCTCCTCATCTAAAAAACGAAACAACACCCTATATTCACGATTTATTCTAAAGGAATAAAGACCTTGTAAAGGTGTACTCAGCTGTTTTGTATGAAGTTTACTGGCAAAAGGGTTTATCGTAACCTCTTCTAGAAGAGTAGCCAGTTTATGTTGTTGTTTAATTGGTATTTTTCTGACATCCTTGAGAAATTTCTTATCAAAAACCAACTTCATACTACTTCTTCATACTACTTATTTAAGAAGTGCTAAAAAATCTTCTTTATTTGAGAAAGTCTGAGTAGGTTTTCTCTTTAGATCAGTATACATTTCACGAACGAAATCGGCACGGTAGTTTCCCTCACGGTCTTTACCAACCAAACCAATAAGGGCGGAGCGTAGTAGTTTCACTTCATCTTTTACACTTAACATACTCATATTGATCGAGTATAACACATTTTATCAACCTGATTAAACAAGATGATTTTCACGTCTGGTACAAATACACCTTTGGTGGATGAATCACTTTGGTGGTTCACCTCCCTAGGCTAGCAGCACACTTAAAAAAATAAACGAAATCATATAACAAAAAATTGTGCTGCTGTCCTGGGGATCTCGAAGACGAGATGTCCAAAAATAAAGAGCGGGCGCTTCGCATTGCTACGAAGCCGTTGAAAGACGGCTTCCGTTAGTGCGGGATTTACAGCTTTGCTGGTCTAGTTGCTGATACGAATCTTGTGCGGCAGCTCCGCTGTCGCACGCCACACCTGCCCACCGGAAGCGCTGGTTGGGAAGTGCGGTCTGCACGATCTTGCGGATACTGCCACGGACATGGGAGAAAAACATGTCCAATACCAATTCAACTGAGAAGAAATTTGAAAACATCCTGATTGAGGAGGGTGCCTCGCGCGCCCTCCTCGA
>JAGQME010000024.1 GCA_020428795.1 Candidatus Kaiserbacteria bacterium | reverse complement strand
CGGGTATCGGTTCATAAAAATAGTCTTCAAATCTATACTCTATTTCTTTCTCTTCTTCGGTTAAACTATCATTGTCACCATAAAAGAAGGCCTTAAAATATATCTCAGTATCGGTTTCAGGTCCGAAAAATTCCAACAAGGCATTACGCACTTCGATTTCTGAGGTACTATCTCTTTCTCTATACATTGGTACTTCCTCATAACCCAAATCTGTATGTATAAAAAACTGATAATCATAATGATTAGGACTTAGCGATGAAAAATAATAATTTAAATCATCACTTTCTACCACATTAACTACACTACCCTCATTAACAACCTGATCATTAATCTTAAAAACAACTGGAAAAGTATCGTCGGTAACATTAAAAGGGTCATCACAGTCTTCAATCACTAAATTTTCTCGGTAGGTATCTAAATAATCTATCTCACCACAAGAAGCTTCAGCGTGAACTTTGGTTATTAAATAAAGAGAATTAGTTAATAGAGTTAAAGTAATAATTAGACCATATAAAGTATAACGAGTTATTTTTGTCATCACCTCTCACTTTACCTTATATACAAGTAGTCGATCTATTTTTATTAACAGTTTCTAAGAGATTGTCTAAAATATTTTCTCCGGTAACTTTATGATGAGATAGAAAACAAATATTTTTTTGCTATACTGCCATTTATGAAACCTTTCCTAATCATCCAATTGCGACCAGAAGACGAAACCGCCGATAATGAATACGAAGCCATCAGACACTATGGTAGATTAGAAATAAATGAAACAAAACGACTTCGAATCGAAGAGACCGGGATACCAAACATAAATCTTACACAGTACGCCGGTATCATAGTCGGTGGTAGTCCTTTTGATATCAGCACTCCTACCGACCAAAAATCATCGATCCAAAAACAAATTGAGATTGATTTTTCTAACTTATTTAAAAAAGTTATTGACAAAGATTTTCCTTTTCTCGGCGCCTGCTCTGGTAATGGTTTACTCGGAAATCATCTTGGCGCAAATATATCAAAACAATATGGAGAACCAGTTGGTGGCGTAGACATCAATATCACCGAAGCTGGTGCACAAGACCCACTATTAAAAGATTTTCCAGGCACCTTCCGAGCCTTAGTGGGCCACAAAGAAGCGTGTGATGACACACCACCGGGATCAACCCTACTGGCTTCAAGTGATACCTGTCCTGTTCAAATGTTCAGAGTTGGAAATAATATCTACGCTACCCAATTCCATCCTGAAGGTGACGCCGCAGGCTTCACTGTCCGTATCAATACCTACAAACACCACGGTTACTTTCCACCTGAAACAGCTGAGACTTTAATAAAAACAATCGCAGACGAAAAAACCCCGTACGCCCAAGAAATACTTAAACGTTTTGTGGAGCGTTATCGTAACTAATTATTTGGCGGGCCGGAGTCAAACTATATCAGAGTCGAAAAAAATCAAAATTTATTTGATACAATTTTAAATATGACTTATGACTTAACTCGGCCAGTCAAAGAAATGATGAAGAAAAACGAGCGGTCAGTAGATGGGAATTTTTATACCCTACCCTCTTCTGAGCTCTATCCTTTTCAATGGCTATGGGATTCCTGTTTTCATGCTCTTATATACAACCAATTAGGTGACACCGACCACGCCAAACAAGAATTACTTTCAGCAACAGCCAAGCCATTACCAAACGGCCTGTTGCCCCACATAATTTATTGGCAAAAACCACCAGCTGGGGTTAGCTGGGGACGAGAACAAAGAGGAGACGTTATCGACGCTGCCTGGGGAACAGAGGGTGTTAGCGCTATTACCCAACCCCCTCTTATAGCCAGAGCGGTCTTAGATACCTACCAACACACTCAAGATGATAAATTTTTAAAAACAATCTGGCCAAGACTAGTAAATTACTTTTCATACCTTAGAAATCAACGCACGTACCAAGACACTGAACTTTTGTACATAATCAACCCTGACGAATCCGGTGAAGACAATTCGCCAAGATACGACACCGCTCTATCTCTATCACCAAGACACAGCAAAGAAGACAGTCTAGACAAACGAATAGACTTAATGCACGCAAATGCAACCTGTCAATACGATACAAAAGTTTGTATGTTGGACCATTTTGCGGTGATTGATGTCGGGTTTAACGCTATATACCTAGACGGCCTAGAAGCGATGAGTACATTATCCAAAATCCTTGAAGAAGATAATTTGTTGCACCAATACAAAAACGTCTCCAAAAAATTAGCCGACGAAATGCGTAATAAATTACTAGTCGGAGATGTTTATTTATCTTTTAACATTTTGAATAAACAAAGTATTCCTATTTTGACTTGGAATATTTTTATGCCATTGTTTTGCGGTTTACTTAGCAAAATTGAAGCTAAAGATTTGGTAACTAATTATTTATTAAACCCCACTCTTTTTTACACCTCATACGGTATACCGACAACCGCCTTAAACGAAATCAGTTTTGATGATAGTGAAGATGGATTTTGGCGAGGACCAATCTGGCACGCTCCCCATTTTTTTATTGAACAAGGTTTAAGACGGTATGGCTTCAGCAATTTAGCCAATGAATTAAACATCAAAAGTCTAAACCTGATAAAACAAAGTGGCTTTAGAGAACATTATCATCATAAGACAGGCCAAGGTCTAGGAGCGACTGGTTTTACTTGGGGAGCATTAACTTTAATATAGACTATGCTTTTGAGAAATATATAGATAAGGCGACTAGATCATTCTTGGCCACAATCTCTCCCTTATCACTCATATAGAAGTAAGCTTGCCCGATACTAAACTTATGGAGTTTTATTCCATAAATATTGGATATTGGAGTTTGTGTAAATGTCATACCACTGACCGTAACACCATAAAAACCACCGGTTCCATCAGCCTGAAAACTCAATGGCCTGTCATGTTTACCATCAGTAGTAAAATTTTCATTAGTATAATGAATTGGAGCAGCCAAAGAAAAGACTGGGAAAATTAGAAATACTAACGTATTTAAAATAAATATTTTCATATAAACGTCGCATAAAATACAACTTTTTAAATATTAAGTCAATGGTAGCGTAAATTAGGCCTACCTAAACACCAACCAAAAAAAACACCTATAGACAAGCAAAAAACTACAGCGTGCAAGATAAAATCGGCACCATTCTATCAGCAACGATTCCATAACCGGTACTATTAGGGTGCACTAAGTCGCTCATTAAAGTTGGTCGCCCGATAACATCTTTGAGGGCATTTGGTACATAAAGAGAATTTGTTTGATCGGCCACTTGTTTATATTTCTCTTCCAAATCATTATCAAAGATGCCCCCACTAAATCCGACCACTATAGTAATCGCTCCCCTGTCTTGAATTCTTTCGATTATTTCTATTAGGTTGGCAAAGGTTTCTTCTTCTGTAATACCTTGTGGTGCTGGCAATTTACCGGTGATACGCAACAAAATAAGCCTTAGAGTGTTACTCAAACTAGGATTTTCAGCACCGGTAAAAATATCTTCATAGTATCGTTGCAAAATATCATTACCACCCAACCACACAATCACTACCGAAGGGTTTTTCGATAAAACATCCGACTGTAATCGCTGACTAGCATCTCTTGTGGTGTCACCAGAGACTCCAGCATTGATAATTTCCTGACCAATTTTTCCGGAAAGTTGACTGACATAATCCCTACCACCTGAAGCTCCGACCCCTTCGGTCAAACTATCACCCAAAGCAATAACCGGCCCATTTTGTGGCGGATAGTTTATGATCGAATCAAGATCATAGACGGTACACTGTGCCATTGAAACGGGCGTGACCACTAAAGATTCTGAGCTAGCCACGCTCACAAAACCATTATTTTTTAGATACCTGAATTCATAAGTACCAGAATTTTTGATAACAAAACTCACACTACCGCTGATTCTATCTTTGGTGTAAGCATAAGCAATATAGTCTTTATTGGACGCACCAACCTTATACAAACCGATCCAATCCCTCTTGAGATTATCACCGGATTTTGCCTGCCATTTTACCTCGACACTCATACCCACTTCAGCGGTGACGGTTTGATTGGTTAAAACATAATTAAGATTGTCTTGGTCTTGGTTATTATCACCACCATCAGTGTCGTCACCGGTATCATCACTGTTACCGTCACTATCACCATCATTGTCGCTATCATCTTGATCTTGGTCTTGATCAGAAACATCAACCTGAAGCGGTTGGTCAGATTCTGCCACTTTAACAAAACCATTATTGGTAAATAATCTAACTTCATAGATACCGATTTTGTTTAATTTAAATTCAAAACTACCGGAGGTTTGATTGTCTGGAATATATTTCCAAGCCTTGTATTTAGAGTTACCAGCCCCAAGCTCAAAAATACCAATCCAATCTTTTCTTGAGGTCTTGTTGTTAGGAGTAGTGTAATCAACAACAAAAGTCTCCCCCACCAGAACCTCTGTCACACCGATAGATACACTATATTCTCCAGAATTTTCAGGGTCATTATTTTGATCACTATCGTTATTTTCATCATTGTCGTCATTAGTATCACCACCATTTTCATCACCTTCGTTTGTCCCAGTCTCATCAGAATCATCTTCACTGTCATCGGTTGGCTCTACTGAAATAGAAGTCTCTGCCACTTTATTGAATGAGTTTTTTATAAACATTCTTAACTCATATTCACCACCACTTTTGGGTACAAATTCCAAAGTGCCACTAGCGGTCTTTTTTGAAACATAAGCCCATGATTCATATTTTTTATCCGAACTACCTTTCTTATATAAACCAATCCAATCATTGTTTGAGCTATTGCTGGATTCAATCTCCCAATCCACTTTAACAATCTCATCTTTCTGATAAGTGCTCTTATCGGTACTGATAGTGTAGCTACTACTTTGGGCTGAAACAGCACTGACAAAACTGAAAAAACACAAAATCGTTAAGAAGAAATATCCTCCAAAAATGAATTTTATTTTGTTATTTTTAAAAGCTAACATAAGTCCTTATAAATCCTTAACTAAGCAAGCAATAAAGCCCGTTGATATTTACTAATAAGGAAATCTTGAGACGAAGAATTGGTAAAACCACTCCTAACTGATTATTCCAACCATACCTAAATTTGTTTTTATTGTCAAAAGAATCTCTAAGTCAAAAACTGATCATGATTGATTAAAAAATCTAATCCAATTCTTTAAATTTTTGAAACAAAAGACGACCGGCAAGCCGGTCGTCTTTTGTTTCAAGTAAATAAGTTGATACTTATTTCTTTTTAGCAACTTTCTTTACTGCTTTCTTAGCAGCTGGTTTTTTTGTAGCCATGATTATTTTATATGCATACTTATAATGCATGATGGCCGGTAGTATGGGGATTGGGTGTCATCCACTCCTTGGCCCTGGGGCTTCTCATGTCACAATATTATATATCCCCGATACATCATTTCGTATATCTAAAAGTGAGCCTAGCTGTGAATTACCTTAAATCAATCAGAAAACTTAATCCATACCCAAATTAGCACGAACATTATCTCTTACACTGATCATTTCTCGCTGGCCATAAAAGTATTTAATCTTACGGCTTCTCACATCAGTACCAACTGGATAATCATTTTCCACAAACCAAGTAAAAGTTTCAGCAAAGTCTTCGTCAGCGTTCAACATAGCGTAACCACTAACAAACTGATCGAAGTTACCCTTGTATACTTCATCTAAAACACTAAAACCATAATCATCAAAGTTCCGATTGGCCTTAGCTGATAACGACATTGTTTGGCGGTCAGTCCAAAAATCTTCTCTAAAATTATTTAAAATATCTGGGTTTTCATAAGCCAATACGTGGGCATATTCATGGATATAGAGTTCAGTAAACAATTCTAGCTCTTTGGTAGTAAGTGGTTTGGTAGTATCACGACGAACGGTAAGTTCCCACGAATCATCAGTTGGAATATATTCAACGTAGCCCTCGATATAATCCTCTAACTTTGGATCAAAGACGTGTTCAACTTTAAATCTACCAATATGTGAAGCTGCCTCATTATGACCAATCACATCTTTAAAATGGTCAAATAATTTTTGGTGGACGGTATCAATATTACGAGTACCATTTTTTATTAGCCCAGCCTCAACAATATAATTAGCGGAACCAGACCGACCGCTATAAATCCGATCACCGGCCACTTGCGGCGAATAAGATTTATTTTGACTAGCCAAGATAGCCTGAAGACGAAGCACCTCTTTGGTTAATATTTGAATCTGAGACAATAAATATGTCCGCTCTGAAGAAGTCATAGCCAAGGTGACACTGGGAAACAAGACAGCGACAATCAATACCAACAATATGGATTTCTTTAGCATTAGCCTATTATAACACGTGCAAAAATGACTAATTCTAAGGCTATTTTAGATAGTTTCTAAGGTAATCAAATCTCTTTCCACTAAATCAATTATCTGACGACTAGAATCATGACTGACTTTTTCCCTAGCTGTAGCCAAGGTAAACCAGCCAGATTCCTTTACCTCATCAGTATCAACATCACTTTGCTGATTGTTTACACTAGTCAAAAAATAAGTGACCGTCTTGTCTATCTTTACTCCTTCATGAATAAAATCATACTGATTTTTGTAAGAAAAATTTTCAAATATCTGATCGGTGGTTAGACCGGTTTCTTCATATAATTCTCGTTTGGCTGTCTGAATTGGGGTTTCTTCATCCATGGCATGGCCCTTTGGAAAAGTCCAGTAGGTATCGCCGACCCAACTAACTTGATGAATTAGAAATACGTACCAAATATTATTTATTTTCTTGACCGGTACCACACCAAAAGATTCGTCCGTCTTATTTTGCATGGTATCAAGTATAACAAATACTTAATAAGTGTTTATATTTTGTATTTAGAAGTCACAAAAACCCTCAGCTTGCCAAGAATAATTTTAGTGCTAGTATAACGAGCACATGACACGTTCCGGAATCATTCCAAAAATGATGATGGCAAAACTGCTATAAGCGGGCGTGTTTTGATTATTATTTTATATGAACGAAACTCTCCCGCTTGGGGGTCTTTTTTATTTATCGCTAACTAAATTATGTTTACAACCATCATCACAGACTGCAAGGACGACAACGCCCGTGGTCGCCAACAAACACGTATAGAATCATTAACCGGTCATCCCGTCGCTTTTGTCGGAGTTGATTCCGACCTAGAAGCTGGCATGCAACTAATCGATATGCTCGATGCCTGTGAAGGTCGTAGGGGTTTGATTCTGGTAAACGTAGCACCTCGGGGTGGACACACCAGAAAATGGGAAAATGGCACCCCATTTGCCTATTTTACTGTTGGTGAGACTTTGATTGTTTCTTCGGTCGATGGTTTTGCTTTATCTGGTATAAAGAAATTTGGTCTCACTGACAAAGTTCAGTTACTTGATACTCGTACCGCTACCGAAGCTCTTAAAGTAGCTGGGGTAATTGATGAAACTGTGGCTGCCTATATCCCAGAGACACAATTTCGTAGTTTTGATTTTACTCCTAGAGTTGGGGCTTTTCTGTTTCAAGGTGGCACACTTAAAAGCCAAGATTATCCACTCTCTGAAGTTATTGATCTCCCAAAAGCAATTTGGCATATTGATAGCTTTGGAAACTGCAAAACTACCCTGACTCCAGAAGACATTATTACAGACGGTCTGACCGAAACTCGTTTTGGATCACTTCCCTACGTCCCTCAACTTAGAGACCTACCAGACTCTGACACCGCCTTAGTACGAGGTAGCTCTGGTTTAGCTTCCACCAGATTACTGGAGATTATGTCGCAGCGAATTAGCTTTGCTGAACATCATGAAGTAAGTATCGGTGACGATATCTTTGAAGATAAATCATACTTTAGTAAAGCCACCAATTAGATCCACTCACTCAAACATAAATGCGCCGCCCTCACGGGCGGCGCATTTATGTTTAATACAATTAAGAAACCAGGTCGTATAAATTTTTATTAGTGATTCTCAGACTTAAACATCTCAGCCAATTTTTTAATCGTTGGAAAGACTTTCATATCTTTTATGTCATCAAGATTTACGAACTTTATATTTACACATTCGTCAGATGGAGTAAAATCAAGATTCTCTAATTCTGTTTCGTAAAGCACATTAACAATCCAAGTACCACTATTAAGTGTTTGGTTGGTAATAAAATATGATGGATTATCAGCCACCCTAGTGACCCTTAAACCCATCTCTTCATTAATTTCTCTGGGCAAATCCTCTTGCGGTGTCATACCCCAATCAAGCCCTCCACCTGGCAGTTCCCAGACACCACTTTCTTCTTCACAGATTAAAAACTTATCTTTAGTCTCGTTTAAAACTAACGCTTTGACACTAACCCGATAAAAGCACTCCGGTATCTCATTCATAATATTTGGTTATTATGGTAATAAAAGTGCCAAGACGCATTGTCTCCGACTCAGTAATAATTTGCATAATAAAGATAAACAGGCAAAAACACAAGCTGTATAAGTTTGTTGTTGCAGTTCTATCGGGTGAGTTTAGTGACTTCGTTGGAATTTGGGGTATTCAAATGTTCGCACTTCGCGCGAACAAAAGGAAAGGGCCGTCCAGCGAGAAGGACATTTCGTAGGTACGCCCGCGCCTCTGGCGCTCGATGTCCTTACGAAATTTGGATGCCAGATACATGTTGGCTTCCGAGGAGGGGCGGCTGGTGAAAATGACATATGTCATTTGGTTTCCTTTCGGTAGCAAGACTCGCACATACGTCGCCTAACGCTTACTTGCTGTTTGAAGAACTAACAACGTGTTAAAAGAATAGCACGAATTATTGACATTGTCAATGTAATGTGCTATTCTTATAAGTAATTCCAATGTGTATGCGTTGGTGGCTCGCAAGAGTAACGGGGTTTCAGCTATTGCCTCAACCTAATAGCTAGCTCAGAAGGAGTTGAGCGAATGAAAGATGTACATTATACCCTCGTCAAAGGTCCTTCAAAGTTCGACCTGATGATGGCGCTGTTCGACCAGAAGGGCAATGGCGGGAGACCGCACTACGTGACCTTCGATGCAGACGATGGCCAGAAGATTACCGCCAAGATTCAATCGGTGGGAATCGAAGATGGTTCGGGCGAGTCCTGGATTATCGAAGGGGTCGTCATGAGCACGCAACGTCCGACCGGTCGTCGCCCGATGAAAGTCTCACACCAGTTTGACTTCACGGGCTACTTCCAGACCGAACGGCGTCGTGGCTGGCTCAAGCCGAAGGAGGTCGACAACAGCTGGATTGCGGACGACGAAAATGTCCCGAGCCCTGATGATGTCGACCATGAGCTGGAGCGTTTGGACCATGAGCTGGAGCGTGCCGAGCACGCCATGACTCATCCCAACCGTCACCGCTGACGAGACCACGGGGTGGCAGAATCCGCTGTCACCCCACCCGCCTTGCAAAGACTGCGAGGCGGTTTTTGTTATCTAAACAACGTCGTATGGTTCAGGTTTAAAGATTGGCTTGCCACCATTTTCAATGATTTGATATTGAGACATAAGCAAATCAAAGGCTTCGAGCATAACACTGTCCCATTCCATATATTTTCGTTTTTTATCAATAACGTTTTGCACTGAAGCATTAAGTAGAGCAAAACGCTCCGTGGTAACTTTTGGCATATCCACTTCCGTAATCTGGTAAAAGTATAGCACTAAAATGTTGACAAAGTCAATAAACCGTGCTAAGATTACATCGGCACAATTGGTGCTCTTTCAGTGAAGAAGGCTTCTCATGTCCAACCACAATATCCCCCCCGCTCGACCTTTCCGGCCGGCAACGACATCGAGGTGCGGTTCTCGCGCCACGATGACAATCAGCACGTTGCGGTCGACGTGTGGGCAATCAAGGTCGGTGAGAAGTTCTTCACCGCCAACCTCATCTGCCCGTACTCGGCTCCGGAAGGTGCTCTCTGGCTGATCGGCTCGATCGCTCGCCCGAACGGCGACCACGTCTGGGGCTTCCGCGACGACATGCGGGTACAGGCCGGCTTCACCGGCCTCATCTATCTGGTCGACTTCGAGAACACGACCTGCCTGGTTTTCCAGAGCAAGGGCGCAGAGCCCAAGGTCGTGCACGCAGTGCCGCTCGTCGATCTCCTGCTGGAGCAGGGACCGCAGCGGCCGCTGACCGAGGTGATCGCCCGGAAGTGCGGCGTCGCCAACCTGCTCAAGCTCGGTGTGCACTACACGTCGACCGAGCAGATCGTCATGAAGCACCTGGCCGAACAGCGACGGCAAGCCGAAGAGGCCGAGCGCGAAGCGGAGCGGCAGCGCAAGCTCGCCGAGCGCAAGGCGAAGATCGACGCGATGCTCGCTCGCGAGCAGCTGACGGTCGCCGCAAACGGTCGTCAGATAACTGCGATCTGGGTGGTCGATGACGAGTGGAAGATTCTGCCACCGAAGACGATCGTCATCGCTGGCTCCTTCCACGACGACGGCAAGTTCTACCCCGAGGAGACCTTCCAGGTCTTCAAGGAGCGGGGCAAGGAGGCGCAGAAGCGTCATCCGGCTGCGGTCGGCACCGACCGACGTCTCGCTTCGTCTGCGCAGGGACTGCCGGCGCCGACGACAACCAAGGTGGTGATGATCGACGGCAATCCGTTCGAGGTGCCGACGTTCGCATCGTGCGATGACCTCGAGCGCCACCGGACTGCCGGCCTCAACAGCGGCGCCCTGCGTGGTGTCGAGAGCAGCGGGAAGTTCCAACTCTTCCGGGTCACCAGCGACAAGCTGGCGCCAGTGAACGCCTTCGAGCTTCTCGGGTGAGACCCTGGGCGGTGCGAGTCAACGACTTGCACCGCCCTTTCTTTTTTCGTGAGAGCGCGAGCCTTTGAATATCTCAAACTCGAACGGAGCCACTAAGCAAACACACTACCACCGAGCAGGCTTTTGACCGACGAACGCACGGGCGGCGCGTAGCGCCGCCCAGTAGACTTCGGTCGAAGACCGCTTCGTTCTATTCTGGTGCCCAGGACTGGAGTTGAACCAGCACGTCCCGAAGGACACATCCCCCTCAAGGATGCGCGTCTACCAATTTCGCCACCTGGGCTTAGAGCAACGGCGTCATTATGCACTATTGAAATTTCCATTTCAAGGAAACAAAAAGTAAAAGAGGCG
>JAGQME010000023.1 GCA_020428795.1 Candidatus Kaiserbacteria bacterium | reverse complement strand
GTTGGCTCATTCTTCAATAGGCACGCAGTCGAGGTGCATGCACCTCTTCTACTCCTTGTAAACACAGGGTTTCAGATCTATTTCACTCCCCTCTCCGGGGTTCTTTTCACCTTTCCCTCACGGTACTAGTTCACTATCGGTCTTTAAGAATATTTAGCCTTACCAGTTAGTGCTGGCAGATTCATTCGAGCTATTCGTGTCTCGAACTACTCAGGAACGAAATCAAGAGAGTTGTATATATTTCGAATACAGGACTATTACCTTCTGGGGTCGAGCTTCCCAACTCATTTTCCTATATATACATTTTGTAACTCTCCGCAACTAAATGCAGATTTCGCCCTACAACCCCATTATTGTAAACAACAATGGTTTGGGCTGTTCCCGTTTCGCTCGCCGCTACTCAGGGAATCGCAAGAACCTTCTTCCTGACTTCAATGGCCCCAGCACTTTCTAAATATCCAACGTTCAACAAAAATCTGATTATGATTCTTAATCTAGACTACTGTAATAACTTAGACACTTAGAAAGTGCTGGGAGTATAAGCCAGAAAGAAAGTTCCCTATATTGCTTTCTCTTCCTAGAGGTACTGAGATGTTTCACTTCCCTCCGTGCGCTTTGACATACGTCAATCACTGCTGATAGCAGTGAGGTTTCCCCATTCGGACATTTCCGGGTGTAACGGTTGATTGGCACCTTACCGGAACTTATCGCAGCCATTCCACGTCCTTCATCGCTTCTTAAAGCCTAGGCATCCACCATATACTCTTACATTCCTGCAAGGAATACTGTACACCAAAAGTGTCAATACTCGCTTACTTGAAATGCTGTACACCGCTGTACAATTTTTTGTGTTCATACTTACATGAACACCGAGTGTTTTGTTGTCACTGACAGAATAAATACTAACTGTCAGCAACTCGGTTTGTGTTTGTTATGAGTTGCGGGACGAAAAGACCCGCACATGTAAGTGCTAAATCTAAACCGCAACTCATTACCTACCTATGTGCGTCGAACACACAGGATTTTAGTTTCACCCGTGCCTATCCTAGTGGACACGGGTGATGAGTATGCAATTGTATATTTTTCAATACAACCATTCATCACGAAACCAAACGCCAAAGCGCAAAGCTAGTTAAGTATGTCTGTATGCAAGCATACAGACATCATTCACTCGGTTATACGGAAGCGAAAACGCTTCCCTTACCATCGCTCGCATAAAAAATGAAAATAAACTTTAATTTTTTAAGCTTGCTCGATAAGGCACAAGCTTCGCTTGTGCAACCCTCGTTCAAAATGTCTGTCAAAGATACAATTGTTTCCGTTGGAATTAAGTTAAAAAAACCGCTCATCGCGGCGCAAAAATTCGAAGACGAATTTTGTTCCGCTACGATTTCTTATTTGTTAATACCATAAACAATGTCCGCTATTCTATAGGAAACAAATTTAAAGTCAAGTGGACCGGCACCTAGGGTGCCGGTCCACTTGGTTCCTAATTTTTTCTCCCCTTGGGAAAATTAGGAACTCGCGGTCAAACCTTTGATATAGGTGATAAACCAGATAGAGTTTGATTTTACTTTATACTCCGCAGCAAATGCCCGCAGGGCATATTGCGAACTTGGTTCCGAATCCGCCCCCTTGTCCTAGGGCGGATTCTTGGAACTGGCAGATTAAGTGCCTGTTAGACTCGATGTGACATATCTAACTTGGTTCCCGATTTCCTTTTCCCTTAAGGAAATCGCTGGAACTCGAAACCAAACTTTCGACATAGGTAATACACCAGATAGAGTCCGGTGCTTAACTTAACTCGGAAGCAAACGAGCGTAGCGATTATTGCGAACTTGGTTCCGAATCCGCCCCCTTGTCCTAGGTTTTGGTCCAGGAATTTGCTTAAGGTTAAAGCAAATTCGGACCTAAATTCAATATGGTCGTTATACTCCCTATTTCATTTAATTTAATTTAATTACTCTGGCTCAAAGTTAAAGGTGATTAAACTTTTCTTCAATATAAAAGCGCCTCCCTTTGGGAGGCGCTTTTATAGTAATTTAAACTGATCCTAATGACTACGACCACTATCTCTAGTAGCTGATTCAATGTAGCGAGCAGCCGCTTCCTTGCCACCCAACCCAAAGGAAAGCCCGAGAGCTAGAGAAATGGCAAACACCATACCAGCAAATAGCATTTCCACTAGATCAGCAGCGATATCAAGCTGACTTAATACAGCCAAACCGGTAAAAACTAAAATGGCGTATTTGGCAAACCTACCTAAAAAATCTGGCGATTTAAAATTAGCAGCTCTAGCCGAACCAACCACTACCCCCTCAACAACAGTGGCAATAATTATACCGCCAAAGAATATTAAAGTAGCGACTATTACTTTTGGTAAGTAACCAAGTACCACATCACTAAAGAAGAAAGTAACCTGATTAAGACCGAGTACATCCAAAGCGACAATAAAGAATACGATTAGGACAAACCATTTCACCAGAGTACCAACGAATCCACCAGCACTGAGTGAGTAGCCCGCTTTTTTGGCCAGATCAGCCAGACCAGCTTTGGCCAAGAGATCATCAATTCCCAATTTAGAAAAGATTTTCTTAATAAGTGTCTTCAAAATCCCACCGATCATAAAACCGGCGACAATCATTAAGAAAGCAATAATAATCTTGGGAGTCAGCATCGCCACTTCGCTACCGAGCGTACCAGACGAATACTGGATCATTTGTGCCCATTCTGTTTGCATAATAAATTGCTTACACTAATAAATTAACCTGCTAAAATTATAGCACGTCGTTTTATTGACAAAGCAAGATATTTGTCACAAAAATCACTGACTGTGACACGGCTTCAGACATTCTGAGTCATGGTTTAATAGCACGCACTCATAGACTGCTTTTACTATCTTATCTTCGGTAGAAAAATTATATTGATCAATAGACACCTCAAAAGCAAATTCTATGTGCCATTCTTTAATATCAAGGATTCTCAAAAACATCTTTCGCTCTTGTATCAAATCAGGAAAATCATCTAACAACTTGCCTTTGATATTTTTATCAAACTCATCCAAATTACCAATTGAACTAGTTGGTAACGAAAAAGGAATAATAATCCGTTTAAATTTTGTCTTACTATAATTTATTACCTCACTAGTCACCAGTTTGGTATTTGGTATAAATAATATATTACCCTCGTCGGTCCTTAACTTAGTTGCCCTGAAAGTAATATCTGAGATTACTCCTTTGGTAAACTCACTGACTTTTATATAGTCACCGATTCGGTAGTCGGCACTAAACATCAGTCTGAAACTATCTAAATAATTTGATATGTAGTCCTTAAAAATCAATACCAAAGCGACGGCAAATACACTGATAGAAGTTAAAAATGCTTGAACTGGAATGTTAAAAATTATAAAAGTGCTGGCCACCGTCACAAAAAATATAAATAGGGCGGAGACAGAATCTATACCTAAAATAAAATTATCTTGTTCACCAACCGGCAGAAGACTACGTTTCCGATAAGATGTAACGGTAAAGAAACGGATGATATTGGCAACGATATTACTAACCAAAAAAATAATAATCAATTCCCATATTTCTGCTGGTAAATAAACTCCTAGAAAACCAAATGACAGACCAGCAATAATAAGTAACAAAAAAAAGACTCTGGTTATAAACAAAAACTTACGCCTTCTGGCTACCAGAAAAAATTCTAACTTCATAATTGAAAAAATAGTTTGACTCACACCGATAATTATACACGAAAACTCCCAGCTTCATTAAAAGACTTATCTCCGTGGTAATTCATCAGCGACTCCGATACGGTTAAGTGATCAAATGAGCAAAGCGATTATTGAGAACTTATGTCCCGATTTCTTCTACCCTTGGGGAAATCGCTGGACCAAAACTAAATAATTAGTTCCACAGAACTCAAAAACTTATCTACGTGGTAATTCATCAGCGACTCCGATACGGTCACACAAAATCTGGTGCGGATAATCAAAGACATCTCTAGTTAATTTATCGTACATTCCTACTCTATATAACAAATCTTCTGAGGTCATAGTCGAATATCTGAGTTCCACCCCAAGCTCCGCCTCCAGTGACCGAATAGCTGTCTCGATCTTGTTGTTTGGTATTTTTTTCATCGTCAAAAGTAAGTCGAGTCTCTGATCAAATTCACGAACAAATATGCCGGCTACCGCCACAAAATCCAAAACACCAGCCTTACGTAAATGCTTCATCACCGTCTTACCATTGATAGGAGCTGTTTCAAATAGAAAAGTTTGTAGAGCTTGCAGTTCTGGGAAATTTTTATTAAGCCCGTAGCCTTGAGCTTTTCTTTTTTTACCAGTCTCTTCTTCAGTGATAATAATTTGTTTTTTCTTTATCACCCCAGCTCTCTCCAAGGAATTCATTTCGGTTCTAGCGGTCCGTCTAACCAATTTGGCCCGTCTGGAGATATCATCAAAAGTAAATTCTTTTGATGGATTGAACAAGAAAAACCTTAGTAATTTTACTCTAGCCTGGCTTCCAAACAGAATTGTTAAAGGGTCTGCTACCATATCAGTTTAGTGCCATCGGATTATAGCATAGACCCATATTTCTGAATCTGGACAGTGGTTTTAAGGGGTGTTGCAGTATACAAAAAGTATAACCATTTCTAGTCTGTACACTCTTGTAGACCCCATCGATATAAAAAATAACCGCCAGCTACATAATAGATACAATTACCCGAAACCCCGCCAGCCGGTCTGCTGGCGGGGTTCAATCACCTTGTGATACATTCTTTTGTCGCTCCCGACGAGCAACCATAGCCATCTGCAACTGCACCGCATGGCTAGCAAACGGTTCTTCAAGACAAGAACACCTGACACAAAAACGCTCCCAGAAATCCGTCCCGACAACCTCCATCTCGGCGGCATACCACAAAAAGATAGTGTTTGAATTTGGATTCTTGATGTAATCCTGAAAAGCTCTTTCAGCCGTTTCATTTCTTACATTATCCAACATACCTTTACCCCTTCTTTTGCTTCTTAGCTACCACATATAAGTATACCTTAAAATAGTTAAAATTTTTATAAGTGAAAAGACCATGCTCACTCTCTATTTTTTATCAAACACTAACAGTATGTTAAATAATAAGTACGTACATTAGTACGTACTTATGTACGTACCTATTTTAAATTTCACCCAAACTGTTTTTTTGTTTTTTATAGGCACTTTCAGTTATAGCGTCACGGTCTCAATATTATGAAAAAACACTGACTTTGGTCAGTGTTTTTTCAAAATAGTTTCTTTAAGATTATTTAAGAGTTACTTTTGCGCCAGCCTCTTCTAACTTAGCTTTCAATGCCTCAGCATCTTCCTTCTTCATTCCAGTCTTAAGTTCAGCTGGAGCACCGTCAACTAATTCTTTAGCTTCTTTAAGACCTAGTGACAAAGCTTCCTTAACAGCCTTGATAACAGCGATCTTCTGAGCACCAGCGTCGGTCAGCTCAACAGCAAACTCGCTCTGCTCATCTCCACCAGCATCGCCTGAAGCGGCTGGACCAGCGACTGCTACTGCAGCGGCTGATACACCAAATCGCTTTTCTAGTACCTTAACCAATTCATGTAGTTCAAGTACACTCATGGTTTCAACTTGTTCCACCAACTTTTGAAATTCTTTAGGAATTTCCACTGATTCGTCTACACCGTTTGTAGATTCTTCAGCTTTTACTTCCTCCTTATTTTCCTCAACTGCTACTTCGGGAGTTTGGGTTTCCTCAGTAGTTTCTTCAACCACGTCTTTTGTTGTATCTTCGCTCATAGTTATTTTTCAGTTTAGTGACTTCGATGGAGTGTTCCAGGAATTTGATCTAGGAAATGAGCAAATTCGGAACTAATGAATAAGGAATCGTAAAATGTGAACTGTCACATTTTACCTTACGCTCCGTTCTTCATTCATCATCTGTCATGATAATTTTAAATCTTTGTTACATATAAACTTTCACAAATTGGAGGAAAATCGACGGACCTAAGAAAGTTTTGCGTGCGAGCCGTATTTCTTATACGGTGACGAGCAAAACTTTTGAAGTTCAAGATTTTACCCAATTTTGGAAATTTATGCGTTTTTCTTTTCTGCAATTTGACTTAAGGCTACTGCCAAACCTTGGATTGGTGAGTTAATAACATTAACAAACATTCCTCGCAATACCTGTAATGATGGGATAGAGGCGATTTCAGTCATCTCTTCCTTGGTTTTGTATACACCTTGGAATACTCCACCTACAATTGCAAAGTTATCTTTGTACTTGGTAGTAAACTCTTTGATTTGCTGGGCTGTAGCAATCGCATCCTCACTGTAAGCAACCGCAATTTCTCCATCAAGCTCTGGCATAGTACCAGAAAATGAATCAGCAAAAGCCCGCTTAATTAGTGATTTCTTAGCTACAAAGTAACCAACTTTTTCATTTCTTAGAGTAGCTCGCATACCTGTACCAACTGCACCGGTGACACCAGTGAAATTGACAAAGACAATTGAATCAGACTCTTTTTTGATACCCTCAAGTTTATTTAAGATATCAACCTTTTTTTGTTTTGTAATGGCCATAGTTAGCTTATTACGGATTAATTTCACAGACCAAGGCCGGACACTTCGTGTCCGGCTAGGCGTCGACCCCACATCTAGATAAGATAAATGGACCTCGGCCGGCGAACCAAACGGTTCATTACTTGACATCCTTTACGATACCAAACCAGCTGTCTTGAGCCTGCTTGTCCGCTACTATAACAGATTATTTATAAAAGAAAAGCTCTTAAGCCGGTGTCTCACGTTTGACCGCTGTTTCCAATACAGACTCATCAGCATCGACTTTCTTGTGTGGATTAAATATCCTATCTTTATCAAAAATATCTTTTACCTTAACAAACATCCGCAACATTTCATCACTAAATATTTTATGCAGATAAGGGGTCCGGATTAGCCCATCGTTATGTTCACCAGTGATAGAGCCATGATACTCGCCAACCAAAGTATAGACACGATCAGAAAGCTCTTTAATGATCTTTATAAAATCAGGTCGAGAAAAATCCATCAGCGGAATAATATGGAAATTACCATCACCCACGTGTCCAGCTACGGTGTAAATCAGATTATATTCTTCTAAAATTGCGTAAAGCTTAGGTAAGAATTCTGGTAAATATTTTGGATGGACCGACAAATCATCAATAAAAGGAGCAGTGTGTTTACCATGGACATTTTCTCTCAATAATTTAAAGCTCTCTCGTCTGATAGTCCAATACTTATTACTCTCAGCCATTGATTTGGTTATATGAGTAGCCAAAGAAAATTCTTTTTTGATAGATGCTTCAGCCTGTCTCGCTCTGTCACACACCTCTTCTTCATCATCTCCCACAAACTCTGCCATCAAGACTAGCTTTGGTATACCGCCAGTCATAATTAATTTCATTTCTGGCCAAAAGTCATAGGCTAATTTAAAAGGATTACCACCCAGTTTCATAAATAACTTCGGAAAAACTCTCAACATTACATTAAAGGTCTTATCATCGTATGACTCAAAACTCTCTGGCTTAAATTCTAAAACAGCATTGATAATCTCCCCTAATTTTGAAAAGTGCTTAGGACGCAAAAACATTACCAACATTCGTGACTTATTTTTTGGTTTTAATAAATCAAAAGTGATTTCGGTAATCAAACCAAGGGTACCCTGTGACCCAACAAACAGTTGGGTTAGATCAAAAGTATCATCGGACTCATCCCAAACATTCCACAAAGAGTAACCCGCTGAATTTTTAGACACAATGGGCTTTTCATTTCTCAACAAATCAATATTTTCATGAATAATCCAATCAACATCACGATAAATCTGACCTTCGAAAGTATCTAGAGATTTTTTAACTTCTAGCTCCGCTCTCTTGAGTTTATGAAATTCATATTCGTTACCGTCACTCAAGACCACTTTAAGCGAACGCACGTAGCGCTCAGTTTTGCCATAAGTCAAAGACTTTTCACCGGCTGAATTATTGGCCACCATTCCCCCCACCGTATTTAGTTCTTTGGAAGCTGTGTAGCTTGGTAGAATAACCCCATGTTTTAGAGTTTCTTTTTCAAAATCTCGGTAATAAACCCCCGGTTCAGTAATCGCCTGCTTGTCATCAACCGAAATAATTTTATTAAAATGTTCCGTAAAAGAAACGACCACCGATGAAGTAAGAGGTCCGCCGGACATATCAGTCCCAGCCGAGCGAGCAGTGAGGCTGACCTCACCTTTATTTTGATTAGCGAAATTAACCAAGGTTTTTATATCAGTCACATGTTTTGGAAACACCACGCAGTTTGGTTCAATATGAAAAATACTGGTATCTTCACTATTCTTAATAATGACATCCTTATCATCACTAACCTCACCCGAAATAATTTTTTCTAACTGGGATTTTATATCCATAAGCTACTAATATGGTATTTTACACTCCTCAAAACAATGAGCTTTTCGATTTAGAGTGTATATCCTTTCCCTGCCCCGATCTTCTACTTCGACGGCATTTATAGACTTAAGAATATTTAAATGATGAGTGACGGTTGGTTGTTTTAGACCCAATAGTTCTGTCAATTTACTCACCGTCACACCATTTTTTAGTTTACCCAAGGCACAGATTAGTTTGTATCGACTACGCACTCCCACCGCCTTAAAGCATTCCGGACATAATTCTTCCTCATCCATAACACCAGCCTCAATCCAAGCCGGTCTTTTATGAAGTTTGGTTTTATTGCTCATAGATTATTTTCTATTATTTTAACACAGACCAATTTGGCTATAGTAACGACAATTAAGTAAACATCTAAGTGAGCAAATCAATTATAGGATTTTCTGACCTGGCTTCTCAATGGTGGCTGAGACATCGTAAACCGCTTTAGGGGTAATGATTAGAACCCCATTTACCACCCGATCCGGTAATATTTCAGCCACCCAGTTTTTTATTTCGTCAAACACCTCGCCGGAAGTAACATACGCTACTTCACCTTTGATTTGATAACCACTAAGACCTCGCCAACAAGCCAGAGAAACTTGAGGGTTAGCCTGAAGATTGGATAGAGTTTGGCCCATAAAATAATTTACCAACAATATTTTATCGTCTTTTACCTTGACGGTAGAAACCGGGACCACATGCAGACAATCCGGCACATAAGTAGCCAAGGCCTTCCCTTCAGCATTAGTGATAATATCAACCACATTTGGAGGTAACGTAATCATAGTAAATTATTTATATAGATGAATATCTATATATCATATCAGAACACAAGAAGAAATAAAATATTTCCTAATTTTTGAGTCTGACTAATAGAAAATTAGTGTCCTTCGTGATTATGAGTACCAAAATCACCATCCATTATGGTTGGATCAGCTTTACCGGTGACAGTTAATACTCCCCAGGCTCCCTTATCTGTACGCATCAGAGCGTGATCCACCAATACGTAATTACCCGGATAATCAACTTCAAACTCAACAATCGTCGCTCCACCAGCCGGTATATTGGTGGTTTGTACGTTGTGCAACAAAGCTCCCCCAATAGATGCTTCCGGATAGACGGTATCAAATATCTCTCCGACTATATGAAAAGATGAATTATGAGCCACCCCGCCATTACCTACATACATTCGTACCCTATCACCCACCTTGGCCTGCATATGTTCGGCCAGTCCCCCTGGTCGGCCGTTGAAAGTGACGTACTCTGGCACACCGTCCATCATTTTCTTAGCGTCAAATATTTGGAGTCCCATTCGGCCAAGTGAACCAGTGGTATACAATTCCCCCTGCATAACATAAAACTCCTTATCAACTTCCGGTAAACCGGCTTTAGGTTCAACCAAAATAAGGCCATACATACCATGAGCCATATGAACCGCCATGTTTGGCACAGCACAGTGATAAACAAATAGTCCTGGCTTCATCGCTTTAAAACGAAATACTTTGGTCTCGCCGGGATTAACAATCGAAACCGCTCCACCACCCCCTGGACCAGTAGCGGCGTGAAAATCTACATTGTGATGGTGTAGATTTGTTTCTTTATTGTGAATTGTAACTTCCACAATATCACCTTCCTTGACCCTGACCAACGGCCCCGGCACCGTGTTATTGAAAGTCCAATAATTAAAAGTAATACCCGGAGCTATTTCACTCAAGACCTCAGTTGTTTCTAGATAAACCTCCACCACTTCACCCTCATTGTCTGGCTTCGTACTTTCATCAACCATTTCTAAAGTGTCACCCATATCAATCGGCTCTAAGCTATCCAAAACAACACCCTCTTTATACTCATCTTCAGTTTCACTAACCACAGTTTCTTCTTTCACGACCTTAGAGCCTGGTACGTCATTGGGATTTCTGGAAATATCTTCCACCACTTCAAAATTATCAATATTTTTAAAGAAGGTAAAAACATTCTTAAGAGGTAAACCAGGACCCTGCCCCGGACCAAATGAATTTACAAATACCGGGTACTGCAAGGAATACATCCGTCCCATTGATACTGAGACAAACATAGCAGCTCCAACTACAAAGAAAATCATAGCTACCCCCATTGGCACAGCGTGTAATCGCCAAACCAAACGAAGAAAGAAAAATAAGGAAGCGGTCAGAGCCATCCCCATTCCAAGACCCTGAACCAAAGTGACTTTTAGGTAACTAAGCAGATTTGGTCCCCCTAAAACAAATATAGTCGATATTATCAATATAGATAAAAATACGTAGGCGATCACTATAGCAATCGAGACATATTGTAAGGAAAATTTTTTCATAAATTATATAGATATTTATCTATGTATAACACGCTTTTACTCGGCCAAAGGGTTGAGTCTGTGAATAAAAAATATTATTACCAATTAAATTATTTATCATTGGCTCCCGTCATAATGTTTGACAAGACCTGTAACACTGAAGCCATACCAGCCACCGCCAGAACCAGAGTTGGAAAATAAGCTATTGGAGTCAGTAAGTAAAAGAAAGTTATAGTTGAGGCTGACCAGATTCCAAAACACCACGGACAGGTCATCAAGTCAGCCATTGTTCGCCTAGGGCCAGTTTTGGCTTTTTCCAACTCTACCCGGCCACCCCTTTGGACTTTGGCGACATAAAACTGTTCCCGAAAAAATTTAGTGATACTGTCATAAACAAAAAACCTTGTCATTCGAAATGAAGCTAGAGTGATCAATGTTACATCAAAAAAAGTTAAAGTCTCTCTATCAAGGTAAGCCTCTGTCGAAAGAATAATTGCTCCCATTACAAATAGGACTGAGAAAAATATTAAAAATATTACGTTCCAAAAATATTGATCTGTAATTCGCATAAAAATAAAGAACTACTCCATAAAGTGTCCCACTATTAAAATAATCCCGAGAGTAATGGTAATAATGGACACAAAACGAATGAGTTGCCCATAAAAATTTTTATTTAACAATTTCATTCACTAATAGTATACATTACCCTACTGTTTATAAAACCATCATCCACATCTAAATTGCGGTATGATGAGTTTATATGGAAACAAACTCACAAATCCCCAGCCTTAACAAAACACCCTTTTACCAAACTAGAAAATTTTGGTTAATAATTCTTTTGGTTCAAGCTGTCTTAAATGTAATACTTTTTAACAGCTTAATACCAACAAACACCAGTTATATAGGAATTTTTTACACACTATCATCAATACTAGGATCAACCCCAATAAGCTTCTTATTAAACATTATAATAGAAAAACCTATAAGTAATTTTATTACATTAGTATTGTTTTATACGTTTGTTATATTTGTTTTATGTAAAATAATAAAAAATAAAAAAGTAAATTTACTAATACCTATTTCTTTTTTTACATTATCTCTATTATCAAGCTTTATACTCATTGGACTATCTCAAATGTAAAAATTAAATATTGTTATTTATTTGAGTTATTAAATTTTCTATTTTTTCCAAATCAACCCTATACAACCTCTCATAAAGTT
>JAGQME010000022.1 GCA_020428795.1 Candidatus Kaiserbacteria bacterium | reverse complement strand
ATTTAGTAAGCTTGGGACGTGTGGCTCTAGAGGCGTTACCACTTGTTCTGTGTCAGGTAATACCGTATCGGGATTTTTCACATCACTGGTTGGAGTTTGGAAAAAATTAAAACCAAGTATAAAAACCAGAGTGATTATGATTATTATTAATAATATAAAAAATATCTTTTTCATAAGTCTATTTAATATACACCACACCGTTTGGCGCTAGTTATCCAATCACCCCAGTCCGGACGATTGGCAAATAATTGACAGGCAATTCTGATATTATTTTCTGGATCATAGAGAGCCGATTGACAAGCGTTGTATACCGCTTTATTAGTAACAGCACAATCTCTAATAGCACAGTAAGTGACTCCGCCCGAATTGGTTTTATACTTCAGACAATCCCCTTGAGCACTACTACCATTTTTGACAAAGAAGCCAGGTTGGCAACCTCCGCCAATTTTTTCGGGATGAGCAAAGACGTTTATCTGAAACAAACCATGCGAAAATGACTCACCGGTCTTACACAAGTCGGTGCCGGAACGAGCAAAAATATTTCCACCACTACTCTCCATATTACATACCTGAGAGGCTTCACTAGCAGCACTACCAAAGCAAGTCATATTACTAACCGAACACGCCCCAGTAGTGGTCACATTACATGAGCCACCAGAACCGGACCGTGCCCGCTCGCAAGAACAAGTCCCGGCTGTGTCGCACCTATAGGTATAGCCCATCTGACAATCAGGCACAGACACCGGAGCTAATTCAGGATCTTTTGACTGGGCACAATAATAACCATTATGAACACTGACAGCATAATAACCAGTTCCACACAGATCAATATCAATCGGAGTAGCATCTGGCAACGGTGGCGCATTCCCTTGACCATCACTGCTCTGATAAGCCAGCTGTGGTTGCGCTCGACACTCCACCTCGTTCCAAGGTCCATAACCGTTATCAGTTTCGTTTAGTAGTCCTTTTAGAAAAGTATCTATCACCAACCAAGCTGCCAACATTATTACTATACCCAACATGACATTGGTTATCACTTTCTTGATCCACTCTAATCCATTGGTCCGACCAGCTGATGTAACCGACATAAAGCCGGCGTACATGATAGCCATAACCGCCAAGAGAGCCATTATGCCAAGAATCCACTCAATCACACTGTTGGCAAGCGGGATCAAATAACAAGTCTGACAAGATGGCTGGCCAGGGTTACCGCAAGGCACCAACCCAGCAGCACTGGCTAAGTTTGGTATATACAACAATACAAAGGCTTGTATAACAAATAGGAGACGCATAAAGATTTATCGGTTCGTCTATTAAATGTTAGCACACTGTACACCTCCCCTTTTCTAACTAGAGTGAATATGGTAGTTTATAGCGCACGTAACTAATAATTTATTACGTGCAATCATATAGAAAGATAATTAATTTTACTCTGGTAGCCAGCTAAGCTGGCTGGACAGCGATGTGAGCGAATGCGAACAGACCAAAGGAGGACAATGAAATTGACCACGGAGCGACCGTGCAAAAATTCATTGTCTTCTTTAGAAGAACAATTAATTTTTGCGTCGGTGGTGGAGTGGTCAATCACAACAGACTGTAAATCTGTCGGCTTATGCCTTCGCTGGTTCGAATCCAGCCCGGCGCACATCAAAAATAAATCTCAGCAAGAAAAGCTGAGATTTATTTTTGACTGTGGTCACGGATTCGAACGAGCGGAGGATTTTGTCCGAGCTGAGCCTACGAGCACTTAGTAAAATAGGATGCAGTTAGCGCTGTAACTAAGCGCTGGTTTCGACCGGCGCCCTTTCTTTTTATACAGCCACACAAAATTGTCGAACCTGCATCAGTTCTGGGTCAAAAGATCAACTGGCTGGATAAGCTTAGTGTATTTAAGCTGAATCATAAAGCTCTGTCTCAAAGACTACTTTCAATTTACTAAAGGGAACCCTAATGCTACAGATATAGACAGTTGGCTCCGTAAGACAGCCGCCAACATCAAAGGCACACTCAAAGATAACGGATATTTGGAAATAAAAGTCGTTCTCATAACAATTGAAACAACAGAGGAAGAGATTTTAAGATATAGACCTCTTATTCTAACACTTCCAATTCACACGTCACCCTCTTGCTTAGGCAGACGGATGACTTCTTTTATTATCAAAGAAAACGTTATGCGTTACTGTCAACTCAACCGAATCTAAATTAGCTCTACACTATGTAATTAACTGCATGAACTACCCTTCGACTTTTTCGTCAATACAGAATTCCAGGCAGTCAAACCAACTGGTCAGTATGCACATGAAAACTTTCCTGAGAACAAATACGCTCTGGATTTATTGTAAAATAGTATTTCTCAGCGTTACTTCGTATTGAGTCGGCCAAGACTATTCACCTACTACGACACTTTCAATAACATTAGGTACTACCCCACCGTAGTAAGATTGATGACCACTACCTACCTGACCATATATCAAACCATCTACAACTAATGTAGTTGTGGTACCAAAACTACCATAGAAATTATCAGTATAATAAGTTTCACCATCCGAATTACTTATATATTTAAAGCTAGGATAACCTTCAGTATCTGATACTGCTATTTCAGGTAATTTATTCACATCTTCTGCTTCTATCTTAAAATGTTCAGTTCCACCCATTTCTCCAAAAAAATCATTCCCTGTAAACTCTGCAGTACCACTAAAGTACAATGTTGGAATATTTATAGTTTTATACACACCAAGTGCTCCACTATAGCCAGAATACGAATGACACTCATACCCCTCATAGACAAATGAACCGTATGTTTCTCCTACCACAAGTGACATCATCGCATCGACATCAGATTGTGTTGCGTAAAAACGTGACTGTTTCTCATCGTAATTTTTAGGAACATCGGGTAAACAATTATCAGGAGCTGCCAAAATAATACCCTCTGGTAGAACAAACCGACTCGACACCTCAGACATAAGACTATCGTCTAAACCATCAGTGTATGAGTCATTAACAGCGAACTCAGAATCTACTTCCTTGATAACTATCCTCTCAACCACCTTCTCCGGCGCAAGCGTATATCCAATATACCCACCCACAAAAGGCAATATGACAAACAAAGCCATGGCTAGAGATATTTGTAAAAGCGGAGTCACTGTATTCCAAACACTTTGACTTGATTCGGTCTCTGGAGTTGGTTGCTCTGGTTCCATTGCTTAAATGGTAGCACACAAGTGTCGAAGCATTTGCAACTCAGCGCACAAATATTGACAATACACTATCTCCCTGTCTTCTAAATCTCAGTCAAAAACTCAAAGCTACTGATGACAGTCTGAGTAAACATGCTTTCCAAATCATCTTCTTCAGTCGAAATACCGTATGAGCTTAAGATAATTCCATGGTACGGACCATGCGGGTTATAAATTTCGTAACGAAGTGGTCGCCAACCCACCTCCTCTTTTAATGCATCGGCGGGATATTGAGCAAAAGTGATATCGTTGTTATTGATATAAGTGACACAAATTGTATCCAGTTTACCACACTGCCAAGCGTATTTTGAATCAATGGAACCAGCCCGGTCTCCCCAAAACACTCCCCTTATAGCTGGGTTGTCAGCGTAATCTTTGGTGGCCACAGTCATAAAATATCCACCTTCAATCAAATCGGAAAACTCGTATCGCCTTTCAAGACAAGGGTCTGATATAGAGAGGTCAGTACATTCACCTACTTCGTCAGTTTTGGTTACCGGACCCCAGATAGTCGGATAAAGAAAAGTAAGACCGACCTCGTCATCAGTATAGCGATTAAGTTGAATGTCAGAATTTAGATTAGCCAAAGTCTTACTACTGGTACTACTATCAAGAGACGGCTCCGGCAGACTGGCCGGCATAAAATTGTTCTCTATTTGTAGCGGAGCGTACTGCATACCCAACCAAAAACCCCCAAACGGTAACAAGATAAAACAAACAGCCGTCAGTATCTTAGCGAGAGAATCTTTTAATTCTCTTCTTCTGGCCACCCTTGGTCGAAACGAATTAATTTTCATCAGCTAGAGTATAGCATTAAGTCAAACCCCATAAAGACATAGTTGCCAATTAACACTCTGCTATACTATCATCAATGCAAAACAAGATTAAGCTGATATTACTCAGCACCGTTTTTTCAACCGGAGCCGGGGTATTAATAATGGAAGTGGCCGCCGTCAGATTGCTAGCACCATATTTTGGCTCATCGCTTTATGTGCTATCGAGTGTCCTGACCGTCGTCCTACTAGCTCTTAGTATGGGTTACTACTACGGAGGCAAGCTATCAGACAAACTCCCCTACCATTTACCGCTGTACATGATAATTACCATGGGTGGCTTTTCGCTTCTGTCCCTGTCTTTTTGCGCTTTGATTTTTCTACCCAGCGCTGGACCAGCCATGCCACTGATGGTCGGGCCACTATTTTTTTCTATTTGTTTCTTTTTTATTCCAGCGCTTTTGCTCGGTATAGACTCACCTTATGTAATAAAATTACTATCTCAAGAAGTCGGCCTTGAGGAATCTGGTGGAGTGGTTGGAGCAACTTTTTTTTGGAGTACCGCTGGCAGTATCACCGGCAGTCTAGCTTCTGGTTTCTTTCTTATTCCTACTTTTGGCTTAATCCAAACCATGACTGCCACTGGTTTATTTTTTGTTTTAATGGGTGTAATAGCGGGATTAAGTGTTCGATCACTCTTGCGACAATCACCTAATTACGATAAAAGAAATGATATTCCGCTACAAACTCCGGCCATAATAATGGTGACAATAGCAATCAGTCTTTCCTACCTACTAATGACGCACACCACTCATGCCAACGCTGTCTACGAAGACGATGGCTACTATTCACATATCTATATTTATGATGATGAGTTAAACGGCCGGCCGGTTAGATACCTAAAGCGTGACGTAAATAATTCCTCAGCCATTCATCTGGATGGTGACGATTTGGTCTACGCTTATACTAAATTCGCCCCCCTTTTTAGCTACCTAAAGCCTGATGCAAAAAATTTTTTAATGCTTGGTGGCGGTAGCTACACCATACCAAAAGCCATCCACGCCAGTTACCCAGAAATAAATATTGATGTGGTAGAAATTGAACCTTCGCTTTTTGAGATAGCCAAAAAATATTTTAGATTGCCGGACACCGATAAGATCACAAATCACATTAACGATGCCAGAGTTTATCTCCAGAAATCAGACAAAAAATACGATGTTATATACGTTGATACTTTTAGTACCGGCCACTTTGTCCCTCCCCATCTGGCTACCAAGGAGTATCTGGAGTTATTAAAAAATACTTTAAATGACGACGGGGTGATAATTATAAACTTTATTGGCACCAGACCAAGTACAGACAACCGAACCATGACTGGCTCTTTCACAAAGACAGTCACCAGTGTGTTTCCTAAAGTAGATTTATACACAGCCCAGCCAAGCGCCGGTCGGTTTCCTCAAAACCTAATGTTTGTCTTACGTAACAATTCTGACCTACCTTCATTTGACGAAGAAGTAACTATAGACATCGGTGACAAAGACATCAGTCTTAATTCCCTTCAGATTGAACCCGATTCATTAATTAAGAAGGCAGACAAGATAATTACTGACAACCAAAACCCCGTAGAGTCATTACTATTAAAGGAACGTTTTTTATATTAAATTCATCGCACAGATAATCAAAACTGTACAGCTTGTCACAACAACAAAGTAAATTGTATGCTGTTAAAAGGCTAACCGTGAGGAGGGGTATCATGTGGAAAATTGTTTTTGTGCTGACTGTTCTGCTTCAGCCGATCAGTGCTTTGGCGTTTACCGATAAAGAAGCAAGGGAGTGCATCGCACGTATGGCTGAAGATTTGATTGGGTTAAAAGATAACGAAATAGGCACCTTCATCCAAAACACAATCGATCTGGCTACAGTAATCACCAAAGGTACAAGGAATAGAAATTGGCAAGAAACAAATAGCACAGAAGATTGGATATTTCATGCCAAAAGGGTTATTGAGTACCGTACTATTCCCGCCCTAAGAAATCTAGAACTTTCAATGGATTCCCAAAGTCTTACCATAAAGGAAAGCGGGAGATACAAGGTAATCTCAATCATTCATGAAGGTGCGGAGATAACCGTGACAGTCAAACCTTACTCTAAGGGTTATGGGTGTCTGATTACCGAGGCTACCGCCTACAACACCAGCATATCTAACATTGTTGGCGTAGAAATTGAAAGACATAAAAATAAAAAATAATTAGATGATCTAGAATTTTGATTTCGATCAAGTGGAACACCAAGTCGGCCGGGCTTTCGCCCGGCCGACCAGAGTCAAATCATTAAACCAATAGTTCTTAAGCCACAACTGCTTCTCGCTTCTTGCGAGAGCTTTTTGCTTTCTTTGATTTATTTGTTGTCTTCTTTTTGGTGATATCGAAGGAAAGTTCACCCTTTTTCATACTTACTTTTACCGCCCCACCTTGAAGCATACCCTCAGACACCATCTGTGAAGCTACTGGCGTTAGAATTTTACTTTGAATAACTCGTTTCAAAGGTCGAGCTCCAAATTTTGGATCGTATCCTGCTTCGGCCAGATATTGGTAAACCTCATCAGTAACAGATAACTTAATTTCTTTTGATAACAATCTACTCGCCACATCAGCCACCTGCATTTCCACAATCGAACGAATGGTTGCCGGAGATAGGATATCAAAGATTATAATCTCATCTAGACGATTTAGGAATTCCGGACGGAAATACAATTTCAAACTATCCATCACCTTATCTTTAGCCTGAGTATACTGAGCTTCATCATCACGATTTTTGGTGAAGCCAAAGTTAGACATTCTATCAATATGTTCAGCTCCGATGTTTGAAGTCATGATAATGATAGTGTTTTTGAAATTAACTTTTCGCCCCTTAGAGTCAGTTAGGTGTCCAGAATCCAAAACCTGCAACAGCACATTAAAGACTTCCGGATGAGCCTTTTCAATCTCATCAAGCAAAATCACCGAATATGGTCGATGGCGAACTTTTTCAGTAATCGATCCTCCCTCTTCGTGACCAACGTAACCCGGTGGTGAACCAATTATTTTTGATACTGAATGTTTCTCCATAAATTCAGACATATCAACCCTAATCAAAGCATCCTGATCATCAAACATAAACTCCGCCAATACCTTCGACAACTCAGTCTTTCCAACTCCGGTCGGACCAAGAAATAGAAATGAACCGATCGGTCTATTCGGATCAGCAATTCCAGCCCGCGACCTCTTAACAGCGTCCGACACCAATTTAACAGCGTGATCTTGTCCAACCACTTTTTCTTGCAACTCTTCCTCCATTCTAGCCAACTTCTTAGCTTCAGCTTCGAGCATTCTGGCCACTGGCACACCGGTCCACCTTGAGACAACGGCCGCAATATCTTCCTCAGTTATCTCTTCTTTCAATAAGCGACGACTGCGTTGTAGTTTTTTAAGACGAGCCGTTTTATCTGACAGTTCCTTTTCCACTGCCGGAATGGTGTCATATCTGATTTCGGCTGCTCTGGTTAGATCAGCCATCGCTTCAGCACTATCAGCTTCAAGCCGTAATGACTCTAGTTCCTTTTTACGACTACGAATCTCATTAAGAGCCTCTTTCTCATTATTCCACTTAGTCTCGATAGCAGCAGTCTGTTCTCTAAGCTCGCCAATCTCCTTGTCTATTTCTTTGAGCCGGACATTTAGTTTTCGTTTGGTAGTTACATCTGCTCCCTCGACATCTTTCTTTAAGGCCTCTTTTTCTATTTCCAACCTACGAACACTCCGATCGGCCAAAACCAATTCATCAGGTTTGTTTTCAAGTGAAATACGCAAAGCTGAGGCTGCTTCGTCAATCAGGTCAATTGCCTTGTCTGGCAAAAACCGATCCGTAATATAACGACTAGAAAACTGGACCGCCGACACAATAGCATCATCAGTAATTCGTACCCCATGGAAAAGCTCGTATTTTTCAGCAATTCCTCTTAATATGGCTATAGCGTCTTCTTGAGTCGGCTCATTAACAAACACTGGCTGGAAACGACGAGTTAGCGCTGGATCACGTTCAATATACTTTTGATACTCTTTGAGGGTGGTGGCGCCAATTATTCTTATCTCCCCCCTTGAAAGAGCCGGTTTCAACATGTTACTGGCATCCATTGATCCCTCGGCTGCTCCGGCTCCGACAATAGTGTGTAGCTCATCAATAAACAAGATGATATTCCCTTGAGCTGATTCCACCTCTTTCATAACAGACTTCAGTCTATCCTCAAACTCCCCTCGAAACTTAGTACCAGCCACCAAAAGACCGAGATCGAGGGTGAGAATTTCTTTTTCCTTGATAGATTCTGGCACATTTCCTTGAGAAATCATCTGAGCCAAACCTTCAGCAATCGCTGTCTTACCCACCCCAGCTTCACCAATTAAGACTGGGTTGTTTTTGGTTCGACGAGACAAAATCTGAATTACTCTAGACACTTCAATATCACGCCCGATCACCGGATCGAGTTTATTTTCTTGAGACAACTTGGTTAGGTTGCGGGTATACTTAGACAGCGCCCTAAATTTCTTTGGTTGCTCAACATCAGAAATATTATTTTCTCTGATAGTCTCAACTGCTTTAGCAACCTGTTCGGCTTCCAAACCAACTCGTCTTATGACCTCCGCCGCTGGACCAGGCGAATCAAGTACCGCCATAAACAAATGCTCCACCCCGACATATGAATCGCCAAGTTCACCAGCTATCTGTCCTGATCGTTCTAAGGCCTTGGCTAATTCTGGTGTCAGGTATAGTTGGTATGATTGTGACACTGTTGATTGTGACTCACTACCCTCCAAAGCTTCAAGCAACATATCGGTAAGAGCAATGATGTCTATATCAAGTTGATCAAGAATAGAAACCACAGCACTTTCGTCTTGCATAGTGAGGGCGGTCAAAAGATGGGTTGGACTAACATGATTTTGACCACGTTCAATAGCCAGCTCATGCGCTTTGCGGATAGCTTCCTTGGCTCTTGAAGTGAAATTGTTAAATTGAGGCATAAAGGTATTATTTCAATAGTTTAGAGGTTCTAAAATAAGTATAAAGCATAATCATCCACAGTCGTAACATTCGGCACAACACAGCGCTTTATCTCACTATATTGCAATTAAATTAACTCTTAGTCAAGAATGAGTGACTCACTCTGGTCTCTTCAATATGTTTTTTAAGAGCGTCAAAAAAATTATCAAGCTCTCGTTTGGTGGTCTCTTCTCCCAAAGTGATTCTCAGAGTTGTTTCCGCCCGTAAATCATCATTATAAATATGTCTGATAACAGCACTACCACCACCGGTCGCTCCGCTACAAGCACTCTTGGTAGCAATTGCAAAACCGGCTTCATCAAGCGAAACCACCGCAAACTCTGATGGCACACCCGCTACAGATACATTTACGTTGTTGGCTACTCGCTTCTCTGGTGAACCATTCAAAACCACCCCTTCAATTTTTAATAACTTTTCGATCAGTCCGTCGCGAAGCAGAGACACTCTGTCAGCTCTAGCTTGATAATTTTGCTGAGCTTCTACTAAGGCCAACGAAGCCCCCACTATCAGAGGGGTGTTTTCTGTTCCAGACCGAATATTATTTTCTTGACCGCCACCATAGATGTATGGAGAAACATCAACCCCGTGTCTTTTTATCAGTATACCCACCCCTTTAGGTCCGTAACACTTACCCGCATCAAGAGACAACAAATCTGACTTTAGACTATTTATATGACAAGATAGCCAAAGTGGTGCTTGAGCGCCATCAACGTGAAAAACTATTTTGTTAGAGTAATCTTTTTCAAAGGCTTTTATGACTCGACTGATAGCCGAAATTGGTTGAACCACCCCGATTTCACTATTAACATAAGCAACTGTAACCAAGATGGTTTTTGGAGTTAAGAGAGATTTGATTTCAGAAACAATCACTTGACCAGTTTCATCTAAAGGAAGATATTTTACCGTCACCCCTTTAGCTTTTAAAATCTCGATAACAGCTGACACTGACGGATGTTCAATAGCGGTGGTTATAATCTCCATGTCATCATAGGCGACACCAGACTGATTGACTGATTCACAGACCCCAAACAAAGCCAGATTGTTACTCTCTGTACCACTAGCGGTAAATATAACGTCTTCCGGTCGTGCTCCCACACTACGAGCCACCGCCAACCGAGCTTTTTCAACCGCTCGTCTGGCTCTAACTCCCTCTTTATGAATGGCACTTGGATTAGCAAAATCAACATCAAAATAAGCCTGTATGGCTTTCTTAATTTCTTTGCGTACCGGTGTGGCCGCTGCATAATCTAGATAGACTCGCTTTGATCTAAAAAACATTACCGATAGCATAACAGTTAAAATCAGTGAAGCAATCCCTTATCTAACCAAACCAAAAATAACTAAGACCAGACAAAAAGTGTTCAAACCAACAAAGTTGTGGTATTGTTTGTCGATTAACAAAGCCCCGCCGGCTTTTTTCATTACTAGAGTAGTAAGTTTATCGGTGACATCGAATATAAATATGGCTAAAAAACAAAACAAATCACCTGAAATTGTAAAGAGACCGCCGATAGTGGTGGTGATGGGTCATATTGACCACGGAAAATCTACCCTGCTTGACTACATCAGAAACACAAACATCGTTGACAAGGAAGCCGGCGGTATCACCCAACATCTCTCTGCCTACGTAGTAACTCACGAAACCAAAGAAAAATCCCAAGAAAAAATCACTTTTTTGGACACTCCTGGACACTCAGCCTTTCAGCGTATGCGACACCGCGGAGCGGACGTGGCGGATATAGCCATCCTAATAGTCTCAGCTGAGGACGGCGTAAAACCACAAACTCTGGAGGCCCTAGAGTGTATTAAGGCTGCCAACATCCCCTACATTGTCGCCATCAATAAGATAGATAAGCCCGGAGCCGATATCGCCCGCACCCAAGCCAGTCTGATTGAAAATGAAATCTACATCGAAGGCATGGGTGGCGACATACCTTGGGTAGCGGTTTCAGCCAAATCCGGTGATGGCATTAGCGATCTACTTGATCTTGTAATATTGGCCGCTGATTTAAATGAATTAAACGGAGACAAGAATGCTTCAGCTGAGGGAGTCATCATCGAAGGGCTACAAGACAAAAAGCGTGGTATAACCGCCACCATGATTATAAAAAATGGTTCAATTAAAAGTGGTATGTTTGTGGTGGCTGGAAAAAGTATCGCTCCCGTACGAATTATGGAAGATTTTACCGGCCAAAACATAAAAGAAGCTTCTCTATCTGAGCCAATCAGAATTGTCGGATTTGATTCTGTGCCAAATGTTGGCTCTCACTTCGTGGCCCTAAATAGCAAGAAAGAGGCTGAACAATACATTACCGATAACCCTGAAACAGAAAACAAAAAAAGTTTTGCCAGAACCTCACTACCGGTAATCCCTCTACTTATTAAAGCTGACGTACTCGGAACCCTCGATGCAATAAAACACGAACTAGAAACTTTTGAGTCAGACCGAATCGCTGTTAGAGTCACCGATGCAACCGTTGGTGACATCACGAAAGCCGATGTCCAAAATGTCAGCGCTACCAAAGATGCTATTATCGTGGGCTTTAATGTCAAAGTTGATAACGGTGCACAAGAATTGGCGGACAGATTAGGGGTAGAGATTGATACTTTCTCTATTATCTATGAATTATCCGAATGGCTAGAGACGGCTCTTAAAAATCGAACTCCTAAGCAAGCTGAGGAGATTAAAACTGGTGTGGCTAAAATCTTAAAACTATTTAGCACACAAAAAAATAATCATGTCTTGGGCGGTAGAATGGAAGAAGGAGTAGTCAAACTCAAACAAACCGTGAGAGTGTTACGAAGAGATATAGAGGTCGGCCGAGGTACCATCACTAATTTGCAACAATTAAAGTCAGACGTGAAAGAAGTTGGTGAGGGTGAGTTTGGTATGCAGATAAACACCAAATACGATATAGCCGCCGGTGATTACATTGAGTGTTTTGACACCATTATTTCTTAAACATGTCAGACCGTAAGCAAAAAGTGGAACTTGAGATACAGGCATATGTGGCCACTTTTATACAACACGAAGCCAATACCGACCCTCTTATCACCATTACTGGTATCAAGATTTCACCGGACCTCAAAAACTGCACCGTCTACTTCACAACCATACCAACCGATAAACAGGAAGACGCTTTGATTTTTTTAAAACGCTCCGGTAGCGATTTGCGTACTTTTATCAAAAATAAAATGAAACTAAAATACATACCACACTTTAGTTTTACTATTGATTACGGTGAAAGACACCGTCAAAATATCGATGAGATAGTACGAGACACCGGTACCAAAAGCACCGATTAATCTTCTGATATACGGTCTTATCGGTAGTATTTTTTACGTATCGTACTCGGAGTTGAATAGAGACATCACGACAGAACCCGCACGCCGTCAAAGAAAGCAAGGCAAAAAAA
>JAGQME010000021.1 GCA_020428795.1 Candidatus Kaiserbacteria bacterium | reverse complement strand
AAACACCCAGCTAGTTGCTGAGTGTTTTTCTTTAAACTGTGATCCCACGGGGAATCGAACCCCGATTTGCAGGATGAGAACCTGCTGTCCTAGCCGTTAGACGATGGGACCATATCAGATGAGTTGTCTATCATCTGATTCGGTGCCGAATAGTTATAACAGATTTTTGATTTTTTTTGAAGCCATGACCTTGACCAGACCTATGTTAATCTTTAATTAGGCCTTAAGTTAAGAGGTAAAACATGGACGAGAGATTGATGACTTTGGTCATAAATGACGCAAGTACCCCAGTTTACGCAAGAAACCAAGAGACTGGTTTTTGGGAACCAATAATGATACTGCCTCCGAATATTTACGTATTCTATGGAACCAAAGAATATCTTGACGTAGCTCCCCGAGTAATTCAAGAAATGTATAAATTAAGAATGACTGGGGTCATTTATGAATTTACCCAAGATACCGAATTATGTGTTCCGACTCTGTGGCCGTCCATAAAAAATGCGATTGGTCTTAGAGACAAGTACCTGAGAAGAGTAGATGGTAACGGCCTTTGATTATTAATCAAAGGCCGTCTAAGTATTTTAAATTACAATTTAATAAAAATTCAAGCCCAGCCTTGTCGTCCACACGACTAAGCTGGGCCGAACGACCGGTTGGTTAATAATGTCTAACCGGTCGTCTTGTGATTATTGGTGGCTTGCCACCTCCCTGCCCCTTTTTCCTGATCACCTCATCCCTTTCTCTTTTTGACTTAGACCTTTCTTACTAACCTTTATAGCAAAAAACCATCACCGAAACAAGATGATTAAATAAATATTAAATAAACAAGTCTAAATGTTAGACCACATAACATCCTGCCGGACCAACACCTTTTTTGCTAGTTCTTTATCTTCCATCAAAACCTTAACTAGTTTTTCCGCTCTAATACCCTGAGAAGCTTTAACTAAAACAGCATCACCATCTTCGAGCAATCTTGGAACTTCAACTATGGCTTCTTCAACTGTATCGTATTGATAGATATTTTTCTCGGACAAACCATGCTCCAACGCTCCTTCAGCGGTCTTTCTAGACCGTAGACCAATCGTGACCAAGACATTAACTGACTTAGCTGCCACCTCCCCCACTCTTTCGTGTTCTCTGGTTGAATACTTACCCAACTCCATCATATCTCCCAAAATGGCGATTTTTCGCTGTCCGTAGGAATTTAGCTCTGACAGGGTTTGTAGTGCTCTTAAGGCTGCCACCGGTGAGGAATTGTAGGTATCGTCAATCAAAAGAGTGTTTTCTATACCAGAAAGAATACGCATCCGGCCTTGAGGTGGAGTGTATTGACTCATGGCTTTGGCCGTCTGTGATAGGGAGATACCAAAAATACTACCGACAGCAGCAGCGGCTGCACAACTATAAGCGTGTTGGACTCCCAATGAGCCGATCATCTCTACCGCTACCGCCTCATCAATATGACTAAGAGTAAAAGTCATACCAACTGGTTTGCGATTTTTTAAAACCACTTCATCGTTACTAATCATAAAATGCGACTGACTATATCGACTGTAACCAAATGATTTCTGTCTGATATTTTCAGCTTCTTGTCGAACCCTCTCATCATCATTGTTGTACACCAAAACACCCTCCGGTTTCAAACTACGCACCAACGTCATCTTCTCATTGATCACCGCCTCCGGAGTTTCAAAGTATTCGACATGTACCGGCACGTCAGGCAATCTGGTCAGAACTACCACGTCAGGTTTGATCCACTCAGTAAGTTTTTTCATATCCCCTGGTCGATCAACCCCCATTTCCAATACCAATACCTTAGGATAGTCACCAATCAGAACTATTTTTACCGCACCATCAAAAATATTTTTCAGCCATAGAAAAGGGTTGTTCCAGCCATTTTCTAATCCTAAAACCGAAAGAGGAATACCAATCTCCGAGTTAAAGCTTTTCTGACTTTTCCTAACATGTAGACTCTCCTTCAAAACAGAGTAGACAGCGTCTTTGGTCGAAGTCTTTCCAACACTTCCAACCACAGCGATAATTTTTGGCCTAGTCCTTTTAAGCAGAAATTTTGCTTCCTTAGTGATGATCCAAACAACAATATTTTTTAGTATTCCTTTCATTCTCCGAATCTTAAAATCAATAATACGCACCTAGTCTAACGCATTTTTGCAACATAAGGTAGCCAAAAACCCACTTACTCCTTATGGAGCTGAGTAATAAGTTAGATTATTTCACTTTATTACCGGTCTGGTGGCAGATTGTAATAATTTACAATAAATTTAGTTATCTCCATAAACGGATCGGTCAGGGTCTCCGAAGCGTAATTTACTCCCTTTGGTTCTACTGTATATAAGAAGACCAAAAACTTTGGTTCGTAGGCTGGGAAATAACCAAAGAATGAGTGTAGAAAACGATCTTTATAATAACCACCATTTACTGGGTCAGCAATCTGAGCCGTACCAGTTTTAGCCCCGACGGTATAATTATCCAACTTTACTTTTCCTCCTCGTAAAGCTTCATCAACCACTTTTACCAACATACGTGAAATCTCTTCACTAGTCTCCGGACTAAAAACCTGTGCTCCGTCGGGATATTGGATTTTTTGCTCACTTCCATTTTGCGTCACGACGTGAGTAGCAATGTGCGGAGTAACCAATCTTCCCCCATTTCCAAGAGCTGACAATGCTCGCACGGTAGCAATCGGGGTCAAAGCGATTCCTTGACCAAACGAAGCGGTGGCGTACTCAACATCCCGAGGTGATTTAAGGTTCTCAATATTCCCGTGAGCCTCGAAGGGAATATCAATTCCAGTTTCACTTCCTAAGCGCAGAGCCCTAAAGTAATCGGCAAAATTCTTATTACCCATGGTTTTGACGATGTGAGCCACACCGGTATTCAAAGACTGATTTAAGACCTGTTGCATATCCACAGTCCCTCTCCCCCGACCATCATAGTTACTAATCTTAAAAGTATTTAATTCAATAGATCCGGCATCGTAGTAAGTGCTTTGGGGAGTTATGGCTTTGGCATCGAGACCTGAAGCCACTGTCAGAGGCTTAATAATAGAACCCATCTCAAGCGCATCCTGTACTAAAGGATTTCTAAAATCTTGGATTGTCTTACCAGCTCGATTGTTTAGATCAAAGGTCGGCACGGCGTTCATGGCGTAGATTTCACCATTTTGGGGATTGATAATTATCCCGCCGGTTAAAGTGCTGTTGTACTTAGCTTGGACTTTTTCAAGTTCATTATCCAACATCCTAGCTACTGTCGGTTCGATGGATGTCACCACATCGCCAGATCTGGCTGGAGTGTTATCAAAAACAATTCCACCCAAGTTGGTAAATATTTCGGCAAAAAAATCAACTGACATCTCTTCTGCGTTACGACTTAATATTTCGTCATAATATTGTTCCAACCCAAAACGACCGGTCAATTCATCTCCTGATTCCTCAGAAAAACCAACAAAACCAACCGTACGAGCCGCCAAATCCTGACCTGGGTAATAACGCCACTGAGTCCGATAAAGTTGCAAGCCCTCGATATCCAAATCCTCAATCTTTAGAGCGTCTTCATTACTAACTTTTTGTGATATTTCCTGATAAGGTTTTAACTTTCGTTCAGCCAACTCAAAAAAACGCTCTCTATCAACCGGTATGATTTCATTTAATCTTTTATAAGTCTCTTCGATATTATCTATCAAGCTGGCGTTCATAGCCAGAACATAACCAGTCTGTATAGTAGCGGCGGAGACACGATCTCCATCTTTAGTGGTAAAATAGATACTACCTCTATTATACAAATCACTCACTGTATGAATGTACTGCTGTTCAGCCTTTGCTTCATACAAATCGTGAGCATATATTTGAATATAGTAGAGACGAGCGACCAAGAGTAGAGCAAAAAAAAGCACGAAAGCCGTTATTATGCGGATTCTAAAGATCGCTGTTTTTCTCATAATATTCTTTACTATCTACTATCACGAAGTACCAGACTCTCTTTGCTTCTGTCAATAAAAATTCGATTTTTAGGTTCACTATAACCATCGAGATTGGCAATCTCAGCACTGACCCGATGTTGCGAGATCATAAGTTCAGTCTCTAATTCACTTAACTCTGACTGAGCTTGACCAATACTTCTTTCGGCCTGACTTCTCATAACCACGTGTGATACTGAAGCACTTAAAAAATAGATATATAGACAAACCAAAATAGCAATCGTGCCAAGCAGGACATAGACAAAAAGTATGTCGCGTGAAAAGACTTTTGTTTGTGTGGTAGATTTCTTCATCATGAGTTAAATTTTTTCTATAATTCTTAGTTTTGCACTTCTGGATCTTGGATTATTTTTTATTTCTTCTCGACTGGCTACAATTGGTTTTTTGTTTACCAGCACTGCTTTGTTATCGCGTTTTAAGGATCTAAACTCTTCTTTTATAATTTTGTCTTCCAAGCTATGGAAACTGATTATGGCCATTCTGCTTGTTTTTTTCATTAACAGAAAGCCGTCTGTGATAAGGGTGCTCAGTGAATCAAACTCATCGTTAACCGCAATCCTCAGGCCTTGAAAGCTCTTTGTGGCCGGATGGATTTTTTTCTTGGCATACTGACTGGGTACAGCTTTGTATATGATGTCAGCTAGCTCTTTAGCGGTAGCGATGGTTTGCTTACTCCGATATTCGACAATAGCTTTCGCTATTCTTCTTGAATAGTGCTCTTGGCCGTAGGCGTAAATAACATTTGCAATATCTTCTTCCGACCACTCATTGACTATATCGGCAGCTGTGAAAGCGTAATCATCAGGATCGCCATAAGTCATAGCTAATGGCTCATCGGTATTAAAGGAAAAACCTCGTTTGATACCACTTGTTCCATCAAATTGTTCAATTCTCCATCCTAGATCAGCCAAAATATAATCAACCGACTGAATGTTTAGTTCTTTGATCAATTTGGTAATGTCACGGAAATTTCCCAGAACGTAGTGAACAGTAGCCTCGACGCTACCGATTCTTTTTTGACTCGCTTCCAAAGCGGTCGGATCTTGATCAATGCCAATGTACACCCCCTCCTTACCAAGGGTTTCAATGAGTTTAATAGCGTGACCACCACTCCCTAGAGTACAGTCAACAATTACAGCGTCTTTTTTAGGACTAAATCCGTCTAGCACCTCTTGTTGTAAAACCGTAATATGTTGCATGGTTGCGATATTACGTGGTGCGAGTTTGTGTTTGTATGTAGATTTTATAGGACGCCAATTTCTCCAAGTTTTTCGGCCAAGCCGTCTGCTTCGAGTTCAATGCGTTTTTTATATTCGTCCCACTTATCCTCACCCCAAATTTCCACACGATTGTGGATGCCGGCAAACACCACCTTGGTGTCTAGACCCGCAAATTCCTTTAAGAAATCTGGAACGAGAATACGTCCAACACTATCTACCTCAACCTCTACTGCTCCTGACAAGAAGAATCTATTGAAACTTCTCGTATCCGCCTGACCGAGTGGCAGTTGATCTATTTTTTCAGTAATCTTCTGCCACTCCTTTAGCGGATATACAAAGAGACAGGTATCAAGACCGCGTGTGACGATAAGCTTTTTCCCAAGTTCCTTACGCCATTTAGACGGTAAGGACAGCCGTTTCTTGGGATCCAACGTATGCTTATATTCGCCAATTAACATGTCTTGATTAGTCTACAGCACTTTCATACTGTTTACCACTATCTCCCACCACCCCTACACTATACACCACTTCATCCCACCAACTACCACAGTTATACACAGTTTATTTGAATCGGATCGGTTACAAATAAGAATATGAAATATCAAGAAACCGCACGCCCTTGGGCGTGCGGTTTCCACTGTTGTATCAGACGAGCCGTAACTCCTCTGCTGCCGATCTAGGCAAAACCCATCCGATGGTTCGAGTCGAGGAACCTCTACCGATCAGCATTGCGCTTTCATCGGCGGGACTTAATCCTACCCGATCCCCAATCAGAAACGGAACAAAGACAGCTCCGTTATTCAGCATTTTAATTTTCATGAAACCTCCTTGAACTGGTCTGACATTTCTAACTAACTCTAATTAAAATAGGTTACATCATTTCCCTTTTCTACGATCACGGTTTTTGTACCAGTCTAAGGCCATTTGAAATTCTTCACTATCAAAATCAGGCCATAGTGTATCTGTGAAATATAATTCTGTGTATTGAAGTTGCCACAATAAAAAACCAGACAATCTTTTTTCGCCACCGGTGCGAATTAATAAGTCAGGGTCGGGCACATTAGCTGTATCAAGTAATTTACCAAAATCGGTTTCAGACTCAATTGATAGATTTGAGGTCTTTATCTTTTTAATAGCCCTAACAACTTCATCACGTCCACCGTAATCCAAGGCGATTTGTAAAGTAACAGAGTCATTCTTCAACGACTTATCCTCCACCTCCCTCATCATCGACACAATATCGCTGGGTAGTCGATCTCTACGACCAATAAACCTAACCCTGACTCCCTCCTCAATTAAAGTCTCCAAATTAAGCTTAAAATAGTCTCTGAATAAATTCATCAAAACTGTCACTTCCTCCTCGCTTCGCTTCCAGTTTTCGGTTGAAAAAGCGTATAGGGTTATGTATTTGATTTGTTTTTCACCAGCGTACCGAACAATATCCTCCACCGCCTGAAGTCCCTTAATATGACCCTTAAGCTTATCGCCATCGGTTATCTCACCATAACGCCGATTACCATCCATTATTAAAGCCACGTGATTTGGAATATTTGGCATAAATTCAATACAAGAACTGCAACTAACGGTAACGCAAAATAGTTACCGTACATTTAAGAATAAAAATTAATCAGTTTGAATGTCAGGTTTTGGTTTCATTAACGGAAATAGTTGTGTCTCGCGTAGTGGTTTGCCGGCAAGAAAAGCGAATAATCTTTCTCCAAAACCAAAGCCACAAGTTGGTGGCATTCCGTACTCCAACATTTCTACAAATTCCCAATCTGGCATCATTGCCTCTTCATCACCAGCATCCAGTAATTGTTGCTGAACCAAAAAACGTTGTCTCTGGTCGTCAGGGTCATTCAGCTCACTATAACCACGACCAACCTCACTACCAGCAATAATCGGTTGGAACATTTCTACGGTTTGACCATCATCGCGTTTCTTTGCCAAAGGTGCAACAAGTAACGGATGATTTACTAAAAATGCTGGCCCGGCAATATTTTTACGACTATACTTCCAAAGTGAGTCGGTTAATCTTTCACGATTAGCTCCTTCATAAGCCACTCCAAGTTCTTGTAATTTGTTTTTCATCTCATCTTCTGTAGCCGTCACCACATTGATACCAGTCTGATTTTCCACCTCTGAAACATAATCTACTAAAGACCACTCTGATGCCAAATCGAACTTGTGACCGCGTGTTTCAAACTCGGTTGTACCAAATACACCATTAGCTACTTCAATATATAATTCTCTAACTAATTTCATTCCATCTTGGTAATCAGCGTAAGACCAATAAAATTCCATATTGGTAAACTCTTGCAAGTGTTCTGGACTAGTGCCTTCATTTCGATAAGCTCGACCGATTTCAAATACTTTTGGTAAACCTCCAGCCATCAATCGCTTTTGCCACAACTCACCTATAGAAATACGCATGAATACGTCTTCATCAAAATCATTGTGATATGTTTTAAATGGGCGAGCTTCGGCTCCACCAGTGGTTATTTCAATAGTAGGAGTTTCAACTTCAAGAAAACCGTGCTTTTTCATGAACTCTCTCGTAATATCCCAGAACTTAGCTTTCTTTACAAAAAGCTCACGAAGCTCATCATCCAACATTAAATCCAAATATCGCTTTCGATATCGTTCATCTTCATCTTTAATACCAAAGTGTTCAGCTGGAATAGCTTGAAGAGATTTAGTAAGAACTCGCCACCTAGTTACCCCCACCGCGTCGGTCTCACGTTTGGTTACAAAAGGCACTCCAGTAACTTCAATGAAGTCACCTATATCTATTGCGTCAACAAACAAATTAAAAGCATTATCTCCAACTTTATCTTTAGAAAAAAATAATTGAGTTCGACCTGTTCCGTCAAACAAATCAGCAAAAGCTGACCCACCATGTCTTCGCAACGCCATAATACGACCAGCGATAGTGACTAGTGTTTCATTCGACTGAAGTTCTTTGTACCCATCTAGGACTTGTTTGATTGAATGTGTGGTTTCGGATTTACTTGGGTAAGCAGGCATACCAGCTTGTTCTAATAAATCTCGTTTTTTGCGCCGTTCGGCAATTAGTTCTTCATTTACTGACATAATGAACTCTATAGTAACGATAAATGGAGTTTTTGCAAAGGAAAAGCGCAGGCTTCGCCTGCGCTTTTCCTTTTTCCTGGCCTCTAGTCAAACCAGTAGACCTAAGAAACCTTAAGCACCTTATAGGTTTGTTTACCTGACGGTGTTTCAAAAGTAAACACATCACCCTTACCCTTACCCATCAATGCTTCTCCAAGTGGTGATAGATAAGATAGTTTTCCTTGATGAATATTGGCTTCATCAGAACCCACTATTGTATAGCTGTGACTAGTCTTATCCTTTTCTTTTTGAATACTGACCTCACTTCCCAACCCGACAATGTCACCCTTTTTATTATGAGCAACGATCTTAGCTTCTTTAATTACTTGTTCTAGATAATTGATTCGCTCTTCGATAGCGGCTTGCATATCACGGGCTTCTTGATACTCAGCGTTCTCTGATAAGTCACCTAGACTTCTAGCGTACTCCAGTGACTCTGCCACCTCTTTACGACGGACTGTTTTTAGATTCTCCAACTCTTTTTTTAGCTCTTCAAACTTCTCTGGGGTTAAATATGCTTGTGTATCATTCATAATGTCTAACTAAATTTATCCAATTATACGCACTAGAACGCTTAGGTCAAATGTGGATTATTCTAACGGTGGTAAGCCCAAGTATTCTCTTTTATTTACACTCATCCACTCTACAACATCACCCATGATTCTGGTGGCTCCAAGGGCGTTACTTCGTGGAGCCTTATCCATCATCAACACGTAAGAGTATTTAGGTTCTTCATACGGAAAATATCCGGCCACCCACGAATTCACATATGCGTTACCAGCTCCGATTTCAGCAGTTCCTGACTTAGCGGCGATGGCTACATCTTTTCTCTCTAAAGGTCTGGCTGTCCCACCAGGGTAATTTACCGTCATTCGCATACCCTCTTTAACAACCCTAAGTTTATCTTGATCCAGATTTAGGTCCTTGGTATCGCCTTCAGCACCATACAAAATTTGCGGTGTTACCAATGTCCCGCCGTTGGCTATGGCGGCGTAGGCTCTTAATATCTGTAATGGTGTTACCTGCCAACCAAACTGTCCGATTGAAGTAAGGTAGGTGTCACCCAAGCGCCAGTCATCATTAAAATTTTCTTGCTTCCAAGCCGGGCTCGGTACCGTACCAATCTGTTCGTTGTCTAGATTGATACCAGTTGGCTGCCCAAAACCAAACAGATCATAATATTCATCCATTTTTGTAATACCCAAACCAGGTTGATCACGATAACCACCACTGATGTAATAAAAATATACGTTTGAAGAAAAAGCGATCGCTTCTCGCATTGTCATCTTGCCGTGGGCCCGCCAATCTCTAAAACGAGTTGGATTACTAGGGTGATAGATGTTGGGTACCAATATCTCACCGGTACTAACAATCACCTTATCCGGACTAATAATACCCTCCTTTAAAGCCGCATAAGCCAAAAATGGCTTCATCACCGAACCGGGTGTATAGACACCGCCAAGCACTTTGTTCAAAAAAGGATAGCGATCGTCATTATTATATGAAGCAATCAAATCACTATCTTGACCGTCAGCCATAACCTCCGGATCATAAGAAGGAAAACTGGCTAGAGCAATAATCTCACCAGTGTGAATGTCCATAATCGCCCCCGCCCCACTACGGAAATTGGCTTGAGCAGTTGAGGTGGCAATAATATCAAACATCACTTCTGATAATTCGGCATCTAATGATAGAGTTACCGCTTCACCAGCCTGCGGTGGATTTACTATATGCTCCCCAATCACTTCACCCAAAGCATTTTCTTCCAAAACCTGATTGCCATTTTGACCTTGTAGCAAATCATTAAAAGAAGACTCTACCCCACTGATTCCTTCATACTCAGTCCGGTAATAAAAACCCTTAGCGTCCTTCTGCGGATAACTAACATAACCAACCAATTGACCAAGACCGTCTCTATCAGAATAAGCTCTCATCGGAAACGAGAATTTATGCTTCTTGTCTTGGGCGTTCCAAGCCAACATTTCACCATTTCTATCATAAATCACTCCCCGTTCAGCGATGATGACATTTTTATCAATACTGTTATTCTCACTGATTTTTAAATACTCATCACCAGCTACCACCTGCAAAGTAAAAAGCTTGACCAAAAAAAGTAAGGCCACTATCACAAAAAATGTGCCTACGTAGTATATATTTCGTCTGGTAATCGGTAACTCTATTCGTCCCTCCATTCGACCTTGATTAAAAGCCGGTAAGTTCGAAGAGTCCAATAATATTTCTTCAAAAGAAACCTCGACGTAGTTCTTTTTTCTATTTAAAAACCACATTACATTATTTATTATACAGTGTTAGTTTTGGTTTTAACCACTCCACAAAAACGACCAATAATACGACAAAAAACAGATAGTACGGTAAATCGTGAGGTGCGAAGTAGGCATCGATCAGGCCAGCGATCACAATCAGTTCATAACCGGTATAACGAAGAGCAAACACGATATTTGCTATAACATAGGGCACCAACCAACCACTTAAAATCATTAACAAAATTATTATTGAACTCACTATCCTGATCATATTTCATTAACTTCTTCAGGGACAGTTGGGGTGCCTGAAGCATTGTCTAAATCCATATCACTACTGGTGGCGGTACTGGTGGCATTAACTTCAACCAAAACATCAGCCGGAATCGGTAGTAGTAAATTCTGTCTCTGGGTTTTTAAAATCTCTTGAGCCTCTTCAAACGAAATGGTTGAGACCGGTGTTTTGCCAACACTAACCAGACGCATACTAGATAGCGGTATATGGGTCGAAACAAAGCCATACTGCTCTGGTTGGGTTGGTTCTGACTGAACAAAGGATATTTCACCGTATACCCCTGATGTAATCGATGGAATAACCACCAAATCCCCCTCACTCAATTGAATACCTTGCGGAACCCCTACCTTCATCTGGCCTCCACCAATTCCAAGAGCGTTAGTGTATATATTAGGTCCAATTATAAAAACCGTCGTTTCAAAACCCGGAGTGGTGATTAACTCAACTACAGAACTCTGAAAGGTCACAGAACGGACCAAACCAATAATCGTACTATCATTAATAAAAACCGGCGCTCCTTCAACAATTCCATCCTTACTACCTCGATCAATCATTAAAACGTCATAAGGCAATTCATCCGGCCGGCCGATAATACCGGCTAGAACACGCTCCTCACCCTCGTAACCGAGTAAACTTCTTAACTCATCATTCTCTTGAGTCAATGTTCTAATAGTAAATTGATTACCACCCGCTCCGGCTAAGTCAGATTTTAATACTGATATCTCATTTATGAGTTCAGTTCGGTCACGAAAAAACATTGGTAGATTAGCGGTTGATTCCGCAAACCAGGTTTTGGTTTTAGTAACCGGCGAAATAACAATCGAAGCAATCGAAGCGGATATAGTAGGAATTAACAATATAAAAAGTCCGACTAAAAGACCTAAGACTGTCAGTTTTAATATGTTTTTATTCCGCAAGGTACGGCGAGAGTTCACCCTCATTATCGATGAGAATTTCTTCATATTGTTCTAAATTTTCAAGCACGATACCTGTCCCTCTAACCACCGCTCGAAGTGGATCAGGTACTATAAATACCGGCACTTGCATTATCTCTTCCAATAAAGCAGACAGACCAGGGATTAAAGCTCCACCACCAGAGACATGAATACCTCGTTGCATAACATCTGCCAAAACTTCCGGTGGGGTTTTTTCTAAAACCGCTCGCACCGCCTCCACAATCGAGTCCAACCCGTGTGAGATAGCTTCACGAATATCAACATCCGTAATAACCACCTCACGTGGTAGACCAGTCACCACATCTCGACCTCTAACAATCAACTCCTTCCCATCTTCATTTGGCTGAATCGAAGCCAAAATCATCTTGGCATCCTCAGCGGTCTTATCACCCACCAACACCTTAAACTGATCACGGATATAAGAAACAATAGCCGAATTTAAATGATCACCAGCGGTACGAAGATTTTTTGCTACCACAATCCCTGATAATGATATAACGGCGATGTCAGTGGTACCGCCACCGATATCAATAATCATATTTCCAATCGCTTTACCGACCGGCAACTTAGCACCGATAGCGGCGGCCATTGGTTCTTCTATCAAGAAAACATCCCTCGCACCGGCATTTTTGGCAGCGTCACGGGCCGCCCGCATTTCCACATTTGTAATACCAGACGGAACACCGACTAAAACTCTCGGCGAGACTATGGTATGCGAATCACTTCGTACTTTATTGATTAGATAAGCCAACATTTCTTCAGTAACTTCAAAGTCTGAAATAACACCATCAACCAGCGGTCTTATCACTTGGATATGGTTGGGAGTTCGACCGAGCATGGTCTTGGCTTCATTTCCGACGGCTACCAACTGGCCAGTCTTTTTATTGATAGCCACGATGGTTGGCTCATTCAATACAATCCCCTTACCACGCACATAGACTAAAGTGTTGGCGGTTCCCAAATCAATACCAATGTCAGTTGATAAAGCAGACAAAACACCGCCAAAATATTTTGAAAAAATACCCATAAGAACCATCATTCTACTATGAATGGCGTGGATTACCAAAAAACAGCCGAATCAAATTCCTAGAAGCAAAATTTGGTGGGTTTAGCTGTTTTTTCAAATACAAAAGACTACTCTTTAGCAAAATCAGCGTACAGTTCTTCTTCAGTCAAAAAACGCACTTCACCAGTCTTACGAGTAACCACTTCAAACTTACCTTCTTCTTTGCCTTTCTTGCTTACGACCACACGATAAGGCATACCGAGTAAATCACTATCAGCAAATTTTTCTCCAGGTCTTGCGTCACGATCATCATAAAGAACCTCAACCCCTCTCTTAACTAAAGCTGAATAAATACCATCTGCCCAATCACGTATTTCCGCATCATCAGTATTTAATGCCACTAAATGCAATTGATAAGGAGCG
>JAGQME010000020.1 GCA_020428795.1 Candidatus Kaiserbacteria bacterium | reverse complement strand
CGATCTAATATGCCCTGCGGGCATTTGCTCATTTTACCCGGTCCAGTTGAATAGTAGGATGGAGAAGTCCGTTAGATTGACTCTGCCGTCTTGGTTAATATCAGCTGGTGGGTCCGAGTCGCCACCAGCACTATTCCACCAGAACAAAAGGATGGAGAAGTCTGTAAGATTTACTTTACCATCACGGTTTAGGTCAGGGTTTAGTGGCTGATTGGCCGCCTCACCAACTCCATAAAATGTGTAGTTGGAGAAATTACTTTTTATACCCAGACCCCCAGTCTGCTCACCCTTAGCTCTTATTTTGTAAGTGCCTTTACTAAAACTAGCTGTATCAATAGTAGTTGACCAAGCGCCAGACGAACCAGCCGTCGCCGTAAATGTTTTCCTTGAAACAGAACTATTGGAGTTTTCGTTTTCCAAGGTCACTGTAGCATTTGGGAATGAGTAGCCACTTACCGTTAAGGTCTGCCCTGGATCAACTGGATTAGGAGACACCAAAATACTTGGTGCTAGATTTATATTAGAAAGACTAGAAGCTCTGGCTCCACTGACTGTAAAGGAGGTGCTGAAGGTACTTGATTTTGTCCCCTTGCTATCGGTAGCGTAAATTCCAAAAGTGTAACCACCGCGAGCTATTTCATCTATAGTCACCTCATACGAACCATTTCCCGAAGCCTTAGTAGTCTTAGCTACATTACCGTCAACCAAAATAGTGACTGTGCTATTAGGAAAAGCGTAACCACTGATAATAACCCGACCATCACCACTCTCGTAAGGACCATCAGATGATTCAAATCCACCACCGCCAGAACTACCACTACCGCCGCCAGATCCGCCGCCACCGCCGCCACCGGATCCGCCACTACCAGATTCTTGTCCGGTAGTACTACTCTCCCCTTCAGTACCGCCGGTACTACCACCTCCGCCGTCGCCATCACCCGTACCATCGTTACCAGTACCGGTACCATCACCCTCTACATCACCTTCAGCGTTTGGGTTACCAGACGGTGGTGGTGGCGAGAGGAAAGAAATTTCGAAATCGTCTGTGTTGAAGTTATCCTCATCATCGATACACCTTACATAGAAAGTGTTAAGGGTCTCAGCCGCTACAGCCACCACCTGTGAGTGAAAGATTTGCCCAGTCAGACCAAACGTATGAGCCATCAAAGCGTAATCAACCCCAGCCGTAGTGGAGTATTTACAGGTAGCCAACTCATCAGTCTCTAAAGATATTTCTACATTGAGAGTGGTTCCACCAATCTCACCAGTCGGCAAACCGTTAAATCTAAACGGTGGTATTTCCTCTGTAGTATCAACATGCAAGGTAGCAACCCCCTCTGTCATAGCTATCACAAAACCAGCGTAAGCTTCTTCGGCTCCCCCATTTACGGTCAGATTGATTCGGTGCGTCCCAACACTGGAATGATTTTTAATACCGGGTACATCACCAGGAGTAGTGGTAGTACCGGTTGAGGTACTATAGGTAGTCACTGGCTCTACCGAGTTACTAGTGTTATCACCAATCCTAAATTTTATATCAGAGTTGGCCGGAATCCCGTTGGTGGAGTTTAGAGTGTACCTAATAGAGCCCGGCGCACCGGAATTTATAGTCACCTCATCCACCAAGGCACTACCAGTAGAACTGGCCGACCTCGGAACTCCATCTACCAACAATTCAACATTACGAGCGCTGAAAGTGGTGGTAGCTGGCATAATATAAAAACCGGCATCTGGAGTGATATCAAAATAACCACCCGGTGACACACTGGTTTCAATTTCAAAAGACAGCGTATGGTTGGAATAATTACCGATCCGAGAATCAGAAAGAGTATCCTTATAAGATTTTATATTCTTAGCTTTAACAAAATCAGGCAAGACCAACAAAGTACCCACCAACAACAGTAAAAAAAGTCCGACGTACAAAAATTTCCGCTTTGTGGCGATCTGGCTCATTACCTATTAATTGTAACTCATATTTACTGACAAAATTTGTAGTCTTACACAGATTTGTCTAAAGTTTGTTTCATTGAAAAATCAAATCACGCACCTAAATCCTAGCGCCGCCCCTCGATAGTGAGGTAAAATATCAGCGTGAATAGCGTAGACCCCACCATCGTCGCCACTACCGTAATAACCACCTCTAATCAGACCAAAATTGCCAGCCTCATCTGACCACCAATAGTCATTATTATAATCATCACTGGCTTTAAGAGAGGTTTCAGTAGCTACCCCGCTTGAATCGACCGAGGTCACATAACCACTATCTGGCAAAACTCTCCCCGATAGTTCCCCAGCAAAAACATCATCATTAGTCCACTCCCAGAGATTACCGACCGCATCGTATACTCCGTTTGCCGACTGGCACTCACTCTGGCGACCGGTCAAATCAACATTACCGCTCTTCGTATTACATCCTACTTCACTGGTTCCAATCGCAAATTGATACCATTCACTACTACTTGGCAACCTTTTACCCGATCGAGTACAGAGTAATTGAGCTTGATCCCGACTTACGTAACGCCAAGGAGTTAACCCGGCTACCGACTGTGATCGACAGTTAGGATTCTCAATATTGGCCAAAGTATCAAGTTCGGAGTCAATGGTGGCAAAAGAACACCCCAAACCAGCACTAGCTTCATACTTGTCTACACAACCAAAAGTAAGAGTATTGTCTACCGCCACCATTTCAGTCGGACACCCAGCTTCATCCCTGTCATGAATTAACCGAGCCAATAAAGTAGCTGACGAACCACTCAAGGTATCGGAAGCGTCAATACCAATACTAGTCACTATCGTCGCCAAGGTGATAACGAGAATAAGAATGATTGGGCTATTTTTTAGTTTATTCATTTTATAAATCAACTACACACCTAAAACCAGTAGCCACACTAGAGAAAGATGGCAACACCGTCGCCTGCACCGTATTCACCCCACCATCATCGCCACTACCGTAATAACCTCCCCGCATCATTACGTAGGTGCCGGTTGGTAAAGACCAGACATAATCATTACCAAAAATAGCACTGGGACTACTCGAAGATAACAATGGCAAACCTTGAGGAGTAACTTCGGACACATAACCAGTTGATGGTAGTTTTTGATGATTATAATCTCCGTCAATAATTTCAGCTTCTGTCCATTCCCACACATTTCCAACCATGTCTTTGGCACCGTACACAGAAACACAGTCAACCAATTGCCCAGTCTTGAGAAGAGCCGGACCATTGAGATTACACTCACTATTATCAGGTGTCCCTAAGGCCGCTTCATACCATTCCTCTGGAGTTGGGAGTCGTCCTCCCTTCTTGTGACAAAACAAATCAGCTTGGTGATAATTAACATTTGTCAAAGGTAATTGTTTAGACAAGGACACCGACTGGCAGTTAATATCATCAACATTTACTTTTACCTCAAGGCTATTTTTGGGATTTTGATACGGACAATCATCACCAGCAGAATTTTCATAGATATCTACACAGATTACCGAATCCCCGACCACTTTTTTGGTATTGACCGGACATTCATTTCCAACCAATTTGGTAGCTAAGATACTTAAAGCTGTTTCCGAACCACTAATAGAATCAGTGGCGTCTATGGTAAACGAGGTTAGCAAAACAACCCCTATCAAAACAAAAACACTACGAAAAAATAATCGCCAACCGTTCATTAATCACAGTATATACCGCCAAATGGTCAGCTCTGTGTTTTTGTACACAATATAAAAATATTTAAACTCCAATTAGCTAACCCTGTCTAACCACCGGCCGTGATCGGACATAATCCAAAACGTAGTTAAGAACAATCAAAACCAAAATAATAAACAAAATCACACTCAATACATAGGTTGAGGTATCACTATCTCTAAAGTCACCCACTCCGGCCTTTATCTCTCTTTCTGATAAAGCCTTTTCCCTAGCTTCCAAATCAACACGCATTTTAGTCAACTCGGAGGTAATGGTATTAAGTTCGGTTGGCTCTACCGTTGCACTCATTCCGATTGTATTGGCCAAATATTGACCAGTGTAGCCGGTCAATTCCTTGGTTAGCGGATCAACCAAACCACTCACAAACACCAATACCAAGGCTACGGTCAGAGCTGATATTCTAAGCAAGCTATGATAAATGGAATCAGTCATATATATGTATGCAATTATAACAAAATTACCGGTATTTTTCAGACAACTCACTCTGAGAAAATAGTGATTCTAGACCCACCCTAAGCAAACAGCACCAACAAAAGAATCAGAAACAGAGCCGTAACCGTTAACATCGCCACTATCACCAAAAGAAAAGCCGAGGTACTGTTATTTCTTCTATTTACATTTCTCCGTCTTGAAGCACCAGCCACCATCTTAAGTTGATTTCTAACATAGAGTTTAACTGAAACAAAGACAATCAGTAACAATACTGCCAGCACTCCCAAGGCCGGCAAGATGATGTTTACCGGCAACACCCAAAAACTAAGTGAGTTAGACATGGTTTTTTGGGCTCCTTGTAAACCATAAATCAGACTAAGCTGAGCGGTATAACGACCAAAACCAGACCCTTCACCCTCCCACTCAATTTCAAAATCTCTGGTTTGTCTAGGAAATACGCCTGACTGTGACTCATTGAAGGTGATAGTTGCCACCCGTGAACCGAACATATTTTTGACCTCAAGCGGACCATAAGGTCTGATCAAGGTGTTACCAGAGTTTTCTATCTTGGCTTTAAAATCAATATTCAAAGAACCATAGACATAGTTACCGGTTGAAAAGGAGCGAATGGTACCGGAGTCAGCCACATCACCGGCAATTCTGATACTCACTATGTTACCAACCTCATAACCAACCGAAGCTCCCGACTCTCTAAGTTTTGGTGGATCAAGAGTAAGAAATATGCCACCAAAATGACTCCCTGGACTAGCGTCTTGTGGTACCGTTATCTCAATCGGTATCACAGCATTCTTGCCACCCTCGATTTCAACCTCTGTCATCGGTAACTTAATCCATTCAGAAATTTCAAAACCTGATTTTTCTATATTGTCAGGGGCAAAAATCGGGGCACCATTTTGCTCTGCTCCGATTATATCTTTGACTAAGAAATAATAAGTCTGAGTTGAATTACTGAGATTCGACACGGTTATTTCATAACTAAGATTACTACCTGGATCGGCTACGTCTTCAATCAAAGCTGGCTTAATACCGATACCCGCCTGATCCTGAGCCATAACCGGTGTTGAAAAAAATAAAAAAAGAAAAGAGGACAGAAAGAGATACAGTATGGGATTTCGTAGTAAAGTAGCCATTTAAAATAATATCTAAGAATAACTATAATAGTTTATCACTGTCTGGCTAATAGTGATCTTCATAATGTATATAAGTCACTAAATTATTTTTCTCATACATATATATGTGTGTGTACATCTGTATACATCCATACATTGATCTCAACGCAAAACTAAAAACACTAACCCAACAGTATGATATTATGTAATATCATACTGTTGGGTTGAGAGTGTGTCGGGAGTAATTATTGAGGGTGTGACGGTTGTAATTACGAACTTATTAAAACAGGTTCATTTAAAGCTAATCCAATAATATGCTAGTGAGAAGATTATCACTGGACATAACGCAAAACAAAAAACCTCTCCGTACGGAGAGGTTTTTTGTTAAAGAAAGATATCTTTAGAAAGTTGGGGTTGCGATGTAAGTAAGGGTTGTATTGTAGTCATCAGCCGCTTCCTGTAGCGAGGTGATTTCTACCTGATACAACACATCAACTTGTCCAATGTTTTGAGTAGTTCCATCTGATGAACCATTGTGATCAAAGACTAGACGAGGTGTTGTACTAGCGGCTACGAATTCATCGTTTCCAAAAGCACCACCGGTCAAGTCACCATCATTGGTAGTCAGACCCCAGTGACCATAGGTATCAGTGTTACCCAAAGTGTCAGCTGGTGAAGCCCAAGTAGTTGGACTGTTTTCATAACTTCCATCAACAAATGAGTTGATATCAGCTCCAGTTGATGAAAGAAGATCTTGATCTTGCTCAACTGTTACTATAAATCCACCAACGGCGTTTGTAGTAACTTGTAGTCTTTGAGCTACTGAAGCTGGTGTATCAGCAGTCAAAATTCCAAAAGGAATAGTGGTAGTTGTACCAGAGATAGTTGATGTAACATTGTTTACAATTGTCGAACTAGCCAAACCAGATACAACGAAATCAAAACTGGTTTGTACGATAGCTGAAACAGTTACATTATCTACGATAGCAACTCTGGTTTTACCAGTGTCGGTACCGGTACTGATAGTAAACTCGTAAGACTGCACAGTAGCTGGGTTGGTAATCATGTAGTCTTCAATTTCTACTGTCACTACTTGACCAGCCGTAGCGGCTACGTTATTAAAGGAAATGTTTTGACCAACTGCGCTGAAGGCACCAATAGCAACCGGTGCACCACCATCAACTCTAACTACTAAGTCCCCGCTCGTTGCAGTTGCTACACCAGTAAACCCAGTTGGGAATGTGATGGTAACAGTATCACCAGTTCCAAGAGATGAACCAGTTGGAATAGTGAATGAAACGAAATGTCCTGATAATGAACTCGGGTTCGAGTCAGTCAGAGTGTTACTAACTGAAGTAAGGTTGGCTGCTTGTGCATAGTTATAGACACCAAGGGTGAACATAACTGTGGCGATAGCAAGAAGTGTCGCGATCACTTGACTTGCTGAAGCAGCTCGTTTTGATAATACGAACATGTTCTTTTAGTATTTAATTTGTAAATAACTTTGATAAGTCGCGAAAACAATACGCGCGTATCTGTCGGCTATAGACAACGTGGAGAAGAAAGAATTTGGTGATATAAAACGTTTAGCCTTACGCCGCCATCTTTCTAAATTGTCTATCCCGATCTACTTACATTATATAAGGACACGACTCACCTGTCCTTTTTTTGCTGTTGATAAGTATCGGTCATCTCTAGTCAAACTGTACAGCTAGATAGCTAGTTTTATTACTAATTAGTCTGCCTATTTTTTAGGTCGTCCTTTTTATTATCTAAAAGACAGAGAAAATGTCTTTATGAGAAATAAAACACTTATTTAGCCTTAACACTGGGGATATCTTTCCACTTTGTCGTATAGGACTGGGACCGCAATTTCGCCTTACTATACTGATTGTTATTAAAATCAGAAGCTAAATGAATCAGGTTGCCATCAAATTTTTGGTTTATAGAATCGGTTAGCGAGTCCAGACTTTGATCCGTCTCCAGAGACTCTTTGTCACTAAACAAAGTCTGGGAGACAAAATCAAACGGCACAATATCGCCCATCACGATTCCGGCTTTTTTATACGGCACACCACTTTCGTATAGATTACGGACCGCCCTAATCGCCTCCTTAGTTAAGACAGAAGTCTCTGCGCTAGGGTATAATAAAAGCACCTCCTCGCTACCCCTACGATGAGCAAAATCACTAAACCGTCCAGCTCTCAAGATGATAGTCATTGACCCAGCCAAGAGTCTGTCTTTTCGAAGCCGACTGGCACACAGAGCCACATGTGAAGAGATGATACTCTCTAGTTCCAACCGGTTGGTTATCACCTTAGCAAACGATCGAGTGCTAGTGATGCTCTGTTTTAATCTAAATTTATGCTCATCCGGTTGGTGTACCGACACACCCCTCAACTCAAACTGGATTCTTTCACCCATAACTCCTAATAATTTTCTGACCCTATCCAACGGTAACTCAATAAATTCTTTTACTGTATTTATATTGTTTTGTTTCAATTTGGTGGTTGCCTGACGACCAAGACCCCACACTTCTCCACAACTTATATCCATAGTAGCTCTCTGCCAATTATCCGGACCAAAGACAAATACTCCATCCCCTTTCTTAGCCATTTTGCTGGCGATCTTGGCAATTGTCTTAGTTTCTCCCAAACCAATCGAAACCGGTATACCGGTGGTCTGAATAATCCTTTTCCTAATCTCAAACAATTCCTCCTTAGTAACCTCGGTTGAGATCGTAAAAAAGGCTTCGTCTATTGAATACTTCTCAATTTCACCCACTTCTTTTTTGAGTGCCTGCATGACTCTGTCTGATATATCACGATATAAAGTAAAATTTGATGAAAAGAGAGTCACTCTTCCTTTATCACAAATATCTTTTACCTGAAAATATGGTACCCCCATCGAAATACCCATCGCTTTGATTTCTTCGCTCCTCGCCACTACACATCCATCGTTACTAGACAAAACCGCCACCGGACGCTTGAGTAAATCTGGACGAAACAATCGTTCGCAGGACACAAAGAAATTATTACAATCCAAAACTCCGTAATATCTACCCATAATACTGTATTCTAGCAAATATCTAAATCACTTATGTATCAGGCTGATACTTTTTGGATTACGACTAGATATTTCATATTCCACACAACATAAATAGACACCAAAATTTTGTTTATTAGACCTTACTTTAACTAAATCCGACCCACCTCTATGAAAACCCCGCAGCGTCGCTGCGGGGTTTTCATACTTACTCTATATAATCAATTCAGATTAAAATAATTTCCACAAATCCGGATCTTCTTCCCCGTCAACCTTAAACACCGCTACCCCATACAAACCGTATTTTTTAACCAAAGCTAATTTATCCTCGGCTGATTTAGCGTCGTTGTAGGTAATAAAGCGCACTGGCACCTCCATCTCTGTAGCGTTGGCGAACAAGAGTGCTTTGGCGGCCGCTTCCATACCGGTCGGTGTACCCTCAGGTACCGGCAAAGCGTTTAGAACCTTAAATATTGAATCTTCAGGGAAATAACTCATTACTGCTTCACCACCAGCACTTCGACCAATCGGAGCCTTATAAATATCTTCTGACAACTCCTTGATTCTTGGTTGGTTTAAAGTAGCGACTTTGTTGTAATCCCTAAACCACTCCGGAGCCACGGTTATATCCCAAGCTCGGCCGTAAGTAGCCACACCCACGGAAACTTTGTCCTCGTCAAAATCTTTTAGAGCGTTCTCCAAGACCTTTTCCACCCACTCTTTATCAGCTACCGGCATGTAAGGATAACCTAGGCGCTTGGCATTTAACTTAAGGTCGTCACGTTGCTGATCGTAGGTCATTAACTCAATACGATCACAATATTTGTTGATTTCACTGTAATCATTAGCGTAGGTAAGCGGAACCGGAATCTCCTTATATCTAGAATCAGCCGGTGTTCTAGCCTCAATGGCGCAAGTTAGCGTCTTTTTACCCAAGGCCTTATTAAGTTCTTTCAAAAAGACGGAGAAATCGTCAATATTCTTAGCCAGCTTTTGTTCGTAATCAATATTTACACCGTCGAAACGACCATCATCAACCATGTCCACAATTTTTTCGATATGTTCAGCTCGTCGCTTTTTATCACTCAAAATATAATCAATTTGGGCCCCATCAAACCAAGCGATGGTCGGAATAACCTCTACGTCATTCTTACGAGCCAATCTGAGGAAATTCTTCCACTGTCGCTCATTTAAATTAGCTTTATCTACAATATCAGCCTCCATGCCACCCACCTCAAACACAAACGGGTGAACAGCATCAATCTTTTTAATATTCTTAGTAGCGCTTTTCAGACCCTCAGTATCGCTCCACCAAGGAATCCAAACCGACACTTTATCCTTATAATCAGCGGATGAAGAATCCGTGTCCTTACTGGTATTATGCGAAGCCAAAGCCTGAAACGGCGTAAGACCAAGCAACATGATCAAAACCAATAAAACCGAACTACCAATAAAATAAAAATTTGTAGGCTTCAAAGCCATAGACTGTGAGTTAGTTGTCATAATGTTTATGACGAATGGTTTAATCCATTCTTACAATTTATTTTAACTAATTTTGCTATGATCTAATAATATCATTTAGCTGACAGAAAGCGCTATTTATAATAGATTTTTCACCATTGACAGAACAATAATTGATGTTAAGATACTGACCTTAAATAGTTCTCAGAGTTCAAAAAAACCAAAAATCGGAGTCGGAGAAAGGCATGCCGAGAGACACTATCGACGATAAGATACCAGCTCCCAAACACACGACCGGCAATCCGACCGAGCCGCCGGTCAAACCGACTGAGGGAGGCCCCTCCTATATGGAAACTCGCCGAGAGTTCCCTCCCTCGTACAATTTCGACATTCGACATTTCGATTAACCCCGCCAGCACCCGCACCCCCACGGGTGCGGGGCCCGCCCTATAAACCAAGCCTTCGCTTGGTCTTTTTTGACTAAATTTTTGCATTTAAGACTTCTTAAAAGGTTCGGACACTGCCAACCACCACCCCCCAGACAAAACACTCTTCGCTTTCGCTCACCCGTATCGGTTGGTAGGCTTCGTTTTCTGAGATTAAAAACAGTTCACTGGCGGTTTGTTTTAATCTTTTGACCACTAATTCACCATTTACAGCCGCTACCACAATCCGACCGTCCTTATGATCAATCGCTCGATCAACCACTAAAACATCTTTATCAAAAATTCCCGCCCCTTCCATAGAATCCCCTGACACCCGTACAAAAAAGGTACTGGCCGGATTTTTTACCACTAAATCATTTATATCCAAGACTCGTTCCACCTGATCATCCCCCGGCGAAGGAAAACCGGCCTGCGGTTGTGATGAAAATAAATTCAAAAGTTTTTTGGGACCAGTCACTGATTTTGTTTTAGCGACTTCGGTCACTACCGTTTCTGATTTCATACGGTGATTATACTCTATGTACAAAATCTTTAAAAACACCCTACAAAATCACCGCTCCAGTGGTGAGATAAGTTTGTACCGTCATCAAACCAACCATCAAGAGAAGCAAGGCCACACTATAGGCAATCTGCATTTTTTGTTGATTTCTTATATCTGTATACAAGGTCATTAACAGAGTCCCCACCACAAATAAAGCAATAAAGGTATAAAGAATTTGCAATACCGACTGTGGTGAGGTGGCTAAGGTATAAATATATGGCGTATCACCAGCCTTCTCAAAATCCGAATCAACATCCGCCATGGTACGACCGGTAGTGGTGGTGATATGGTTGGAGAATAAGGTAACTCCCGTTTCTGAACTAGCGACATCAATCACCTCAGTATCCATCTGCTCGACTGGTGTAGTGGTAGTTGGTATTTTAGTAACTAATTCCGGCTCATTCGCCCTATCTAACGGAGTTTCATTTAAGACCAACGCTGTCTCGACTGGCTCCAGGATAACCGTTGACTCCTCTGTTACTGTCACTGCCTCGGAAGCGACAACGTTTTCTGTTTCAATCGCCGATTCATTGATCTGGTCTTCCGCCTCTTCAACCTCAACCTCATCGGTAGCCGAAGCCAAAACCACTGGCAAAACCGAGTCTTGATTGCCGGCGGTGGCTGAAGCCACCGCCGGCGTAGCGGCCGGTGTACCAAATAACTGCACTACATAGACCGTCTTATATCCATCATAAACTCCCTCAGCCGTACCAACCCCGATCTCTCGATACTTGCCATCCATGATATTTTGACGATGAGTCGGTGAATTCATCCAAGCTTCCACCACCTCACCGGAATCACTAAAGTGAATGGCTAGATTTTCACCAGCGTGCACAAAGTTGTAGTTAACCTGGGCAAACCAATACCAAGGAGAGACACCCGTCGGGCTGTAGTGAGCAAAATATTCATTCTTGGCCATATCTTCAGCTTTTAGCTTGGCCGCTGCATCTAAAACGGCATTACGTTGCAGACCAACCAATGACTCGGCTTTTCTCTCATTATTGGTTAAATCAACAATCACCGAAGGTAATATGGTAGAGATCATCCAGTCCGAATTCAGCCAAAGCACAGCTTGTAGGTTAGAAGCTAAAAAAGACAAAAACACCAACACCACCATTCCAACCATGGCTGTTTTTTGGGTACTGTGTGGTTTGTAGTTATTACCAGCGTGTGAAATAAAATAATTTTTTAACCAACGCTTCATATCTATTCATTATATCATAAATTTAGTATTTTGTCAAAATATAACCTAAATACTAGTTATTTATGTCTTATAGTATACATCTATATCTCAATTAACCACCCTTAGTTCTACACTGAGGGCAGTTAAAACATAGTCGAAATCAATTTTTTAGGTATAATTGATCAGTGAAAAACGCCTATATATTAACTGTAGTCGGTTTTTTGGGAATGACTATTGGTCTCGGTTTGTTGGTGGCTATCAACGAAGATAGCTATCCCAATCAATACAGCCATCAAAATCAACCAATACCCAACAATACTGAGGAACACAAAGCTGACAACGGACCTAGTCCGGAGCTTTTAGCTTTATCTACCGAACTTAATACCAAAAGTCCAAAAACTACCACTACCCCATCTATCGCTGACCAAAAGCCGACATCATCAACCCCGTCCCCAAAGACCACTACCCCTCAACCGACTACCAACCCCAAAGTAGCCATCAATAACACTCCTGTTAAAATAAACAATAAAGTAGATAAAAAAATGCCTGAGACTATGGTAAGTACCACTCCCAAAAAAATAATTACTAAACTATCTTGGGGAGTTTATACCGGATCAAATCCTAATGATATTTCTAATTTTGAAAATAAAGTGGGTATTAACCCCGACTACCTAGCCTACTTCATTCACTGGGGTAACGGACCAAACCATCAAGGTGTGCTGCTACCAAACTGGCTTGAAGGTGTAGTAGCCGATAAGGGTCGCACCTTAGTCCTATTTTGGGAAGCCAGTGACTACACCGGACATACTACTATCCAACCTGACTACTCTCACCGAGCTATTTTACGTGGTGATTGGGATGAATACCTAGAAGATTTTGCTACCAATCTCAAAAACTATAATGGCCAAGTCATACTAGTTCCCTTTTCTGAGCTAAACGGCAACTGGAATCCATGGTCCGGTACCACCAACGGCAACACCCCTGAAGAAGTGGTCGCCTCCTATCGTTATGTCCATAAATTCTTTGATGATGTACCGAACGTGAAATTCGGTATCGCTTTCAACGCCGCCTCAGTCCCTAACACAGAAGCCAACCAAATAGAAAGATATTACCCTGGCGATGAATACGTGGATTATGTTGGTGTAGATGGTTTTAATTATAACGACCCTTGGCTAACCGCCTCGGAAGTATTCACCTCAGCCCTAAATCGAATTACTAAATTTGGTAAACCAATGATTGTTTTCTCCTTTGGTTCGTCCGAAGGTAGCCAAAAACCTGCTTGGCTTAACGAAGCCTTAAATGAAGTCTTTCCTCAATACCCTCTTCTAAGAGGTTGGGTCTATTTCAATCAGAATAAAGAGCGGAACTGGTTATTGTGGTCTGATAACAACACCTTTAAAGTTTTTAAGGATTATATTACAAAGTAAAACTGCCACCTTATTAGTAGAGTATGTCAAATTTATTTTGACTGATGGTTCTACTCAAGAGAAGCGGGATGTTATGATGTGTCTAGATGGGCAAATTACTATCGGCAATAAACTGGCCGGGCTTTCTTCTGCCAGATTTAAAATTAATGACTGTATGGTTTTATTAAATTGACTTATGACTTAGTTAAAATAACCCTTAAATTCTATTGATCGGATTATATCTTCAAACTCTTTTCTCTCCGAAATACTAATAGGATCATCTGTCTTTGCTGGATCGTAGATAATTTTTAATACTTGATCACTAATAGGTTTTTCATATACTAACCTCTCACCATTAGGCGACATACTGTAGGTGTAACTACCACTAACCATAAATCTACTCAGTTCAACAATATCAGTCTCTTTCTGATCAAAGAAATAGCCATCTTCGTATTCGTAATCTGAAGCACAAATTTGAATCTTTGCTTTGACAGCATTAGTCTTTCTTACCACCAACTCCACCGGACAAAGTTGTTTTTGTGTTTCTACAGGCTCATTGTTTATACGATAATCCCTTGGTAGTGATATTGCAAAAAAATCATTTTCGTAATAGACACTATCACGACACATATTTCTATAAGGTTCATCGGAAATGTTGTCACAAATACTAATAACGTGATTTTTCTCCACCAAGTATCTATAGCAATCGATTTTTTGTTGCTCTGCAACTACAGATTCACAATATGTTTCGTCTTCTGTATCAAAGGCCACGTAACTTAAACACAAATCCTTAGACTCACCAGGAGATATTTCATCACAAATTGAATAATCTCTATATTCTCTATATGCATTAAGGTAGCATTTGTTCCTAGTTTCACTCTCACTAATTTGGGAACAAATACTTGCACCCTCACTTTTTTTCAAGAAATCTTTTAGGCAATCCAATTTAATACCTGAATTTGTTCTAGGTATTAAATTACAAATATCACTCTGTTTTTGAAGTTCCGCTATCTTGGCGACGCATTTACTATAGTAATAAGTTGCATTACCATCCTCGTTTTCAAGGATAGGTGTGTATGACTCACAATATTCAACTGTCAGAGCTGAGTTGCGTAACTGTTTATCGTAAGTCATTGCTTCTAAATAACATTCGGATCTATTCTGATTATACTCACCATCAAAGACAAGGTCACATCGATCAAAAGATCGTGCAGTGCTACCAGCAATCAAGTACAGACACCAACAAATAAAAATACCTATCAAAGCAATCTTGATGTATCTGATCTTTTTGAACTGTGAATCGTTTCTAAAAACGTCGTAAATCAATCCACTTATTGCACCGAAAGCAGCGAGCCAAACTACCATCACAATCCATCCTAGCGTTGTGGGAAAAATTAAGGCAAAGACAAATATTCCTCCACTTTCAATATTTATTAACTTAAGTCCACCAAAAACCT
>JAGQME010000019.1:9472-15323 GCA_020428795.1 Candidatus Kaiserbacteria bacterium | reverse complement strand
TGTCTACGTCTTGACAGAGGTGGTTACCCAAACCCAGGTCGATCATCATCTGGCTCGATGCCGATAACTCCGACCATTTGGCCGGACAAGGTTGTGTCTTGGTGTAACGAGGTTTGGGAATAACCTCGGATTCATGACTAATCGAACAGCCAGCCAAAGAAGCAACGATCAAAACGATGATGAAAAAAGAACGCATCCTCCTACCCTCCTTTCGAGATAATATTTTATGTATAAATTATAACATAATTTATACATAAAAGCAAGTGAGCATAGCAATTATTGCGAACTTGGTTCCTAATCCGCCCAAACACCCCAAAAAACCAACAGTATGATATTATGTAATATCATACTGTTGGTTTACTTAGGTGGTTAATTTGAATGAAATAAATAACTAAATAACCGCTAGTGATTAGACCAACCCCAAATCTCCCCCGTTACGACAATTTGTTTGACCAGAGACTGATACAATGTACACATGACTCAGTTCGATGATACCTTTTCACCAGAAAAAATGGACGAGATGCGCTCCAAAGAAGAAGAGAGCCTGATCCGCTCCCTTTCCTTACGCTATGGCTATCAGTTTGTAAACCTGACCACTGTCACCATCAACCCCGAAGCAATCCATTCAATTCCGGAAGACGTAGCCCGGACCGGTTTTATTATTGCTTTTGAAAAAAATAACAAGAAATTGTCAGTAGCCATTAGGAATCCTAACAACCCAGTCACCAAAACCATCATGAAAGATCTGGAGTCTCAGGGTTTAACTCTCCAAATATTTATGACCTCGACCGCCAGCCTTGAACACGGCTGGAAACGCTACCACGATTACAAAGATACAGCGGAGGTCCAACGAGGAGTATTGGATATCAATCCAGAAAATATTGCTAGACAATTACCACTTTATAAAAACATTGAATTTGTGGCCGAACACATTGTTCAAATTCGCACCCTAAACAGCGCCCGTCGAGTTTCAGAGACTTTAGAATCTCTTTTTGCCGGAGCGATTGCGCTCGGAGTATCTGACATTCACATCGAACCAGAGGAAACCGGCATCAGAGTTCGCTACCGTCTCGATGGAGTTTTACAAGACGTTATGCATTTGGAACGAACTATCTACGAAAGAATTATATCTAGATTGAAACTATTGGCTGGTATGATTTTGAATATCAAAGACGAAGCCCAAGACGGTCGTTTTTCTTTTTCAATTGTCGAAAAAGACATTGAGGTACGAGCTTCGGTTATTCCCGGCTCCTCTGGTGAATCGATGGTGATGAGATTGTTGGACCCTAGTGTAGCCAGCTTTTCCTTACCAACCCTCGGACTAAATGACATCATGCTAAAAGTGATGAACGAAGAGTTAAAAAGACCAAACGGTCTAATCATCACCACCGGACCAACCGGTTCCGGTAAAACGACTGCTCTTTACGCCTTTTTGCGAGAAACACACAAACCGGGGGTAAAAATCATCACGATTGAAGATCCGGTTGAATATAAGGTTGGTGAAATCGTACAAACCCAAGTTGGCGATGATTATACTTTTGCCAGTGGTCTCCGTTCTATTTTGCGACAAGACCCCGATATTATTATGGTTGGTGAGATCAGAGACTCCGAGGTGGCGGAAACCACTATTCACGCTGCCCAAACCGGACACTTGGTATTCTCCACCCTCCACACCAACAGCGCCGTTGGGGCCTTCCCTCGCCTGATAGACATCGGGGTAGACGCCAGACTGATTGGGAGTTCGGTAAACGTAATCATTGGTCAACGATTGGTAAGAAAATTATGTGAACACTGCAAAACAGCTTACAGCGCCACCGAAGCAGAGTTTTCTTTGATTAGTAAAATTTTACACACCCACCCTAAGCCACCACCAATCGAAGCTGGTTTGACTCTATATAAAGCCAAAGGTTGTGACCGCTGTAACTTCAGTGGCTACAAAGGCCGTCAGGGAGTTTACGAAGCTATTTTGATGGACGAGAAAGTTGAAGAAGCGGTAATAAATGACCCGAGAGAGCATGTCATTCTTGAAGCAGCCATCAGCCAAGGTATCCCGACCATGCCGGAGGACGGTATTGAAAGAGTGGTTAAGGGAGAGACTTCACTTGAAGAATTACGAAGAGTGGTTGACCTTCGAGCCGGTCGTCATAATCATAAAGAAAATAACGACTCATCAATAGATGATAATTTACCGGACATGAATGCTCATATTGTTTAGATGGTTTCTAAACAAGTTTAGGGTGACAAATAAAATTTAATTAAAATATTTAAAAATAACCTCATAATTACTATGAGGTTATTTTTAAAAACACGCTTTTGCTTTGGTCAATACGCATTTATTTACACCTGTGTTATATTCCCAATCAACAGCTGATTTTTGAAAAAAATTTAAGTAGATAACCCTCTAAGCAAAACTTCCGCAAAGAAGAGATTACAGTTCTAAGCAGTAACCCAGAGCTCTCACTCAAGGTGAGTTCCAAACTACCCTCGAAAAGTAACCTTTTGTTGTTTAGAGGGTTATGTACTCAAATATACAAAATTACGACCGATTGAGTCGCTTTTGTGTTTGATATTTTAAAGAAGGCCTGACACAGCGTGCCTGAGAACTTAATGCCCACTATACTAGCACAGTATAATTTTTTGTCAAGTAATGGCACCCCAAGGGGTGCCATTACTTGGTTCCTAATTTTTCTCCCCTTGGGGATGGTCTAGGAATTTGTTTAAGGTTAAAGCAAATTCTAACCCAAACAAAACAGTATGATATTACATAATATCATACTGTTTTGTTAATCGTTGGAACTCGTAGTCGAACTTTTGGTATAGGTGATAAACCAGATAGAGTTCGGTACTTAACCTAACTCGGAAGCAAATGCCCGGCGGGCATTTGCAAACCTCCTACCAAAAATTATCCAACAATAGCGAAGGGGCAGAGATCACGCAGACTCTGCCCCTGTTGTTGTCCTCGACTGACAGCTCAGGCTGTCAGCAGACCTTAAGGTCTCCGTATGAGGAGCATTCGGTCACACGACCATCCTCATACATCACGTCGAATCCGACGTGGGTTTGGGGCGCACAAGCCCCCAAACCCAGAAGAATGAGAGCGCAGGCCACGACAAGAATTTTCATATCTTTCCTTTCTTTTTCCCTATTATAATAGCATATTAAAATATACTTGTCAAGTCAGTCTGTCGGTCATCCCACTAAATTTATATTTTTAAAAGTGTCCAATCCCTTTTATTTCCGATACAATAATCCATATGGAAAAAAGCTCAGGATTTAGTCGAGATGGTGCTGGAAACTTGGATCAAACACTTCGCCCGCAAAGTTGGGATGAATATATCGGACAAGATAAAACTAAAGAAAACCTGCGTATTCTACTAACTGCTGCCAGAGAAAGAGGTCACGCTGCCGAACACATATTACTTTACGGACCACCGGGTTTGGGCAAAACTACCCTAGCCCATTTGATAGCTAAGACTCTGGGCACAAATATGCGAACTACCTCCGGCCCAGCTATTGAACGAGTTGGTGACTTGGCCGCTATTTTGACCAATCTATCACCGGGGGATGTTTTATTTATTGATGAGATACACCGTTTAAGTAAAAGTATCGAAGAAGTGCTATATCCGGCTATGGAATCGGGGGTTTTGGATATTATTATTGGTAAAGGCCCGTCAGCTCGGACCGTTCAGCTAGAACTACCGCCATTTACCTTAGTAGCCGCCACCACTCGTATCTCACTCCTCTCGGCCCCTCTGCGATCCCGCTTTTCTGGCGGTACCTTTCGGTTGGAGTTTTATAGTGAAGGAGAGATTGCCAAAATCCTCACTCGATCGGCGGAGCTGTTAGACATCAGTACCAATGAAGAAATCATGAATGATATTGCCACTAGGTGTCGGGCCACTCCGCGTACTGCCAATTACCTACTAAAACGTTGTCGGGACCTAGCTCAACTTGAAGGAACCAATCTGTCTCATGAGGTGGTTGATAGGACTTTTACTTTACTAGAGATAGACGTTCTTGGCCTCGGATCTCCCGACCGAGCAGTGCTTGAAGCGATTGTTCATAAATTTAACGGCGGACCAGTTGGTCTAAATACAATTGCCGCCGCTACCGGTGAAGAGCAATCAACCATTGAGGACGTTATCGAACCCTACCTAATCAGACAGGGCCTACTTGAACGTACCCCCAGAGGTCGGATCGCCAGCGCTCTAGCCTACGCTCACCTAGAAGATATTGGTAAATGATTTAAAAATCCGTATACTAGCCAGTAAAGCTTATTTAACTTAATTTAAAGTAGCCTTTATGAGTGGACATAATAAATGGTCAAAAATAAAACACAAAAAAGCCGCCACCGATGCTCAAAAAAGTAAGATATTTTCTAAGCATTCATCCTTGATTGCTATGGAATCACGGAAAGCTAGTGGCGATGTAAACTCCCCTGGCTTGGCGGCCGCCATCTTACGAGCCAAACAAGATTCGATGCCCAAAGAAAACATCGAGCGAGCTATTCAAAAAGGTAGCGGTAGTGACAGCGCTTCACTTGAAGAAGTTTTGTATGAAGGCTATGGCCCAGCCGGAGTAGCCATGCTTATCACAGCCGTAACCGACAACTCCAACCGAACCACCCCAGAGATTCGTAACATATTCAGCAAGGCCGGCCTTGCTCTTGGTACCCCAGGTTCGGCAGCTTGGGCTTTTACCAAGACGGATGAAGGCTACATCCCTAACAACCCCATGGACATTAGCGAAGAAGACGGCGAAAAATTGGCTAATCTAATTGAAAAACTGGAAGACAACGACGATATCCAAGATATTTACACCACCGCTGACCAGCCAGAGTAATAGCTAGGTAATATCCCCAAACCAAACCGACCCCATCATCGTACGATGATGGGGTCGGTTTAAATTCTATGATATTCTGTCATGAATATGAGAGTGATTGGAATTGATCCTGGTTACGACCGGCTTGGTCTAGCGATTGTAGACAAGGAACAGAATGTTGAAAGATTGGTTTTTTCTACCTGTATTGAAACAGACCGTGACCTAGGTTTGCCAGAAAGACTTTTTGACCTAGGTACTAAATTGGACAAAATAATGACTGAGTACAAACCAGACTTACTAGCCATCGAGACGCTCTTCTTTAATAAAAATATAAAAACCGCCATCAATGTAGCCGAAGCAAGAGGAGTGGTTTTGTTTTTAGGAGAAAAACATAGTTGTTTAATAGAAGAATTTGGCCCACAAGAAATCAAAGTGGCGGTCACTGGCTATGGTAAAAGTGACAAAAATGCCGTCATTGATATGGTTAAACGGCTGGTAAAAGGGGTTCCTCTAGATGTTCTGGATGACGAATACGATGCGATTGCCGTTGGTATAACCGCTCTTGCACACCATAGATAATACGGTATACTCCCCTGTCGAAGTAGCAAGACTTGCGTAAACAAAAAACCTTTGCTACAAAATAAACATCATTAAATTTATTTAAAAATACATATGATCTTTTTTTCATACAAATCTGACGACGATGAAGAGGTGGAGGTTGATGACGAAGACGCTACTCTCGACGACGATGTTCTTGATGAGCTAGACGATGACGATGACCCGCTTGATGAAGGGTTTGGTGAATTACCTGAGGATGAAGAAAAATCTATTGAGAGAGCCTCTGACAAAGGTGAAGAGGACGATGACGAAGATGATTTTGATGAAGGGGATGATGATCTAGAAGACGACGCTGAAGATGTTGACTATGACACCTTTGATGACGTAGACGAAATGTGACCTAAAACAAGGAGTGCAACGACTATGTTTTAGGTCGTTCCGTTAGTCGCTTCCCCCAAAGAAGCGACTAGGA
>JAGQME010000019.1:0-9372 GCA_020428795.1 Candidatus Kaiserbacteria bacterium | reverse complement strand
ACCCTATATTAAGGAGTTACTTAAGGGCTTCCCCTGGAGACTAGGAACCCTATATTAAGGAGTTACTTAAGGGCTTCCCCTGGAGACTAGGAACCCTATATTAAGGAGTTACTTAAGGGCTTCTACTAGTTAATAAAGTTCTGTAGTAAGTTGATTGGAGTATTAAAAACATGAAAATCAAAAAACAAAACCTTTCGGTTAACCGAAAGGTTTTGTTTTTAGGATTTAAATATTTAAACCAGTTTAATTAAAACAAAATTCTTCTTACCCCGCTTTAGCAAAACGAGATCACCATAAGTTTGGCTAATTATCATGGTATCAACCACATCAACCTTTTGATTATTCACCTGAATAGCTCCACTTTCTATAAAGGTTCTGGCCTCTCTTTTGCTAGTGGCTAATTTTGAGACCACCAACACCTCAACCAAATCCAAACCGTCTTTAATCTCAGCCGTTTCAGCATTTTCTAACAAAAGTTTTTTTTCAGCTTCGTTTAGATCGGCAAAATCAACATCACCAAACAAAGCCAGCGAGGCTTTTTCAACACTATCAGCCACCGCTTCACCGTGAACAAACTTAGTCACCGCATAGGCTAGTTGTTTTTGCGCCTGTCTAGAGCCAGGATTGGCTTCTAAGGCTTGTTCAATTTGATCGATATCTGTTAGAGAAACAAAAGTGAAGCGTTTTAGATAATCAATCACATTTTCGTCGCTGGTGTTTAGCCAGAATTGATAAAACTTATACGGTGAAGTTTTATTAGCATCTAACCAAACAGCATTACCTTCACTTTTACCAAATTTTTTACCGGTAGTTTTATCAATCACTAGAGCTTGAGTAAGGGCGTAGACGGTTTTTTGTTCAACACGGCGAATCAAATCGACTCCGGCCACAATGTTGGCCCACTGATCTGAACCACCGGTTTGTAAACTGCATCCGTACTGACGATACAACATCAAATAGTCGTAGGCTTGTAAAAGAGGATAGGCAAACTCCGTATACGAAATACCCACCTCGGACTGCATCCGTCGTGATATGGCATCTTTTTTAACCAACTCATTGACGGTAAAGTGTTTACCAATGTCACGCAAAAAATCGATTAAACCAACCTCGCTAAGCCAATCATTATTATTTACAAAAGTAATCTCTTTGGTACCCAAAAGAGTTTGCGCTTGTTTTTTTAGTTTTTCCACCCGATCATCAACTTCATGACCGTCGCTTAAAGTACGCTCTTGGTCTGGTTTAGGGTCACCAATTCGTCCAGTTCCCCCGCCCACTAGAAAAATTATTCTATGTCCAGAATTAGCCAGGTGTCTGAGTAGAATCCATTGAACAAAGTTGCCAGCGTGGGCCGAATCAGCAGTTGGATCGATACCGTGATACACCACTCTTTTTTCACCATCAACAATTTCTTCAATACTTTCGCCGGCGATTTGATTAACAAACCCTCTAGCCTTTAATTCCTCACTTAATTTCATTACTGGTCACTATACCACAACATATATCGCTGTATATATAGACAATACGTGTTACCATTGGCGGATAAGGGTTGTTAAAACTAATTATGAAATTTAAGACTTGGTTAAAAAATAATTATAAAGACATCATAATCGATGCGATTATTTTGTTTTTTGTGGGGTTTTTAGTAGCGGTGGGCGGTTTATTTCTTTGGGTTTCCACTTTAGAAATTCCAGATTTGTCGGCTTTTGAACAACGCCGAGTCCTTCAATCTACCAAAATCTACGACCGAACCGGTGAAATATTACTCTATGACCTACACGAAGACGTTCGCCGGACCATAGTGCCCTTTGAAGATATTTCTTATTACATTAAAAACGCCACCATCGCCATCGAAGACGACCAATTCTACAACCACGGTGGAATTTCTATTCGAGGTATATTGAGAGCGGCCTTTAGTAATCTGTTTGAAGGCGATCTTTTGGGCGGACAAGGTGGCTCCACCATCACTCAACAAGTAATTAAAAACTCCATCCTAGAACAAGAAAAGAAGCTGACTAGAAAAGTTAAAGAAGCAATCCTGTCAATCAAAATAGAGAAGATCCTGACCAAGGATGAAATCCTGTCATTTTACCTAAACGAGTCACCCTACGGCGGAACCATATATGGAGTTGAAGAAGCTAGTCAGGCCTTCTTTGGTAAATCAGCCAAAGATGTGACCTTAGCTGAAGCAGCTTATATCGCCGCTTTACCACAGGCCCCCACTTATTTATCACCCTATGGTAACAACCGTGACGCTCTAGAAGCTAGAAAACAAAGGGTGTTGGATCGAATGCTAGATCTTGGTTTTATAAACCAAGACGAACACAAAGAAGCTTCTGAAACTGAGGTGGAATTTCAATCGCAAGTGATTAGTGGCATTAGAGCTCCCCACTTTGTGATGTACATAAGAGATTTGTTGACCGAAAAATACGGCGAGGAAGCCTTGGCGGAAAAAGGTTATCGAGTTATTACTACCCTAAATTACGACCTACAAAAAGAAGCTGAGAGAATTGTTAAAGAAAAAGCTCCGGGAAATAAGGAAAAATTTAACGCTAGTAACGTTGGTTTGGTTGCGGTTGATCCACAAACTGGTGATATTCTGACCATGGTCGGATCCCGTGATTACTTTGATGAAGAAATTGACGGAAACTTTAACGTAGCCTTGGCCAAAAGACAGCCGGGTTCTTCTATTAAGCCCTATGTTTACGCCTCGGCCTTTTCTAAAGGCTACCGACCGGAAACAGTGGTCTTTGATGTAAAAACCCAATTCAGTACCGCTTGTGAACCGTGGGATATGAGTAACTCTAACCCTTGTTATTCACCAAATAATTACAACAGTAAATTTGTCGGTCCTATCCAGTTAAGAAACGCCTTGGCTCAATCACTTAACATACCAGCTGTTAAGGTGTTGTACCTAACCGGTCTTAAGGACGCCATCAAACTAGCCACAGATATGGGTCTGACCACCCTAAACGACCCTGACCGACTTGGACTAACCTTGGTACTTGGTGGTGGTGAGGTAACTCTGTTGGAGCACACGGGTGGTTACGGGGTTTTTGCTAACGAAGGAGTAAAAGCAGAGCGTAGAGCTATTTTAAGAATCGAAGATGTTAACGGAAATGTTTTAGAAGAACCGGAGGTAAAATCCGAAAGAGTATTAGACAGAGACGTGGCCCTACTTATCTCTGATATTTTGTCAGACAACAACGCCAGAGCTCCCCTGTGGGGATACAATTCTCAAGTTAACTTCACCACCCGAGATGTGGCCGCTAAATCAGGAAGTACCAACAACTCACGTGACGCTTGGATTATGGGTTACACCCCCAATCTAGCCGTCGGAGTTTGGGTTGGTAACAACGATAACGCCCCAATGAATGGTCTATCCGGACTAATCGCTACTCCAACTTGGCGAGAATTCTTCGATATTGCTCTAGAAACAGTTGAAGATAAAAAATTCCCTGAACCGCCACCCCTCGACTCCAGTCTAAAACCAATCCTAAGAGGTGAAATTATGGATCCAGCCTATCTTTTGTCACAGGTGCAGTTGGGTAATACCACTCTTGATATTGCCGGTATTGCTAGCGGTATACACACTATACTACACTTTGTTGACAGAACTAATCCAACCGGACCTTATCCAACTAATCCAGAACGTGACGGTCAGTATGCAAACTGGGAGTACGGGGTAAACAAATGGAAAGAAGAAGCCTATGGGACCATAATAAACGCTGTTGCCTCTTCTACTAAACCAAATGACGATGATGACGACGCTGAAGAAGATTAGAATCAACTAACAAATCTACGGTTTTTATAAACACCCTACCAATCAAATTGGTAGGGTGTTTATTTTTTGACACTAAATTTAAAAACTTTTAAAACTAAAAAATCTCTTTAGGAGCACTCTCAACGCCTAAACGTCCGGTTAAATGGTTTAGTAATTCTTTTTTTCTAAGCAGAATCTCGGATTTTAGGGGTCCAGAAACATTTATTTGTAGTGACCGAGAGTTGGTATTGTATTTAATATTTTTAGAATCCACTCTAATCGAAAAAAGGTCCTCGATAATATCAACCGTAGCCTGCACCACAGTTGATTGAGGAGCTTTTAATATTTTTTTATATTTTTCAAATAACGAACTAACGCTGGAAATTTTTCCCTCCTTTCTTTCCATACCATCTATTTATTCATCGGCATCACTAAGTAACGTAGAGTGTTATCGTGAACTCCGTTTATAACCAATGGTCGGCCGATTCCAGCAAAATGCATAACAATACTCTCATCACCCAAATAACCAAGTGGTTCAAGTAGATACCTTTGATTGAAATTTAATTGTAAATCCTCACCTTCTGTTTGAGCCGTTACTGACTCAGTAGTGGTACCAACTTCGCCATTATTAGCTGATATGGTGCAAGATTTCTCAGTCAAATGAAGTTTAATCTGCATAAATTTGTTTAAGAAGATGTTTGTCTTCTTTAAAGCCTGCAAGAGGTCGTTTTTTAACAAAGTGGTATGTGTACTATACTCTTTGGGAATAATCTGCTCATAGTCAGGAAATGAGCCACTGGTGAGACGTGAGGTGATATACACTCCGTTAGAAAAGGCTAGGGCACACTGGTTTTCATTTATCTTAAATTCTGGATCAGAGTCCATTAAGTCACAAACTCTAGCTAGTTCTAAAGCATTTTTTTGAGGGATTAAAATAGACTCATTTAAAACAAAGTTTTTTTGAGATACTGTCTTCTCCATTAAACGAAATGAGTCTGTCGCCACAAAAGTTAAAGTGTGCTCTTTTTTTTGTAAAATATAAACACTACCCAGTTCTGGCTTAATAGAAGACTGACTGGCCGCAAAGGAAGCAGTTTTAATACCAAGTGAAAATAAAGATTTATTAACAACCTGTCCAGAGCTTTCTATTTTAGGAATATTAGGAAACTCTTCGTAAGGAATAGTTTTAATACTGGTTTCTGAACCTTTACTTTCTATAACTAAAACCGATTCCTCAACCCGCAGAGTAACCTTCGGCTGATTGATGAAGTGAATAGTTTGAATTAAAGTTTGAGCTGGTACCGCCACCGAGCCTTCTTCACTGACCTCACCTTTGATTTTAGATTCAATACCAATTTCTAAATTAGTAGCATTTATACTCATTTCTCCCTCAGCTACTTTCAATAAAACACACTGCAAGACTGGTAAGGTGGCATGTTTGGTACTCACCTTTCCCACCAGCTCCAGTTTGTCAATTAAGTCTGTTTTGTTGAGAGTTATCTGCATAAATATTTTTTATTTAATTCTTATTTATCTTTATTATTAGGGGTGTGGATGTGTGGAAATGTCTAATTTAGGTTTAAAAATATAGATATTTAAAGTTTATTTTAATTAAAAAACTGTTGGTCGTGGTGTGGATTTTAATTAAAACGCTGGGGATTATTTGCCAATAAACCGCTTAACTGTGTATAACAGTTTATCTACCCAGAGACTATACGTACACTGTACACGAACTATTGCTATTGTATACACATTGAACCAACATTACTACTACCAAATAAGGTGGTTTTTTACTGGTTTTTTCCACAGGTTTATACACTTTGTATACGGTAATTTTAAATAAAGAAAAAGGGGCCTTTGGCCCCTTTTTCTTTATTTAAGCAACAATCTAATCTGAGTGATTTCTTCTTCCAGTTCTTCGTTATCTTTCAACTCATTTTTTATCTTCTCACAAGAGTGAATGACGGTAGTATGGTCTCTACCACCAAGTTTTTGACCAATGGCTGGGTATGAAACTTGGAAATCTTCACGGAGAATGAACATTATTAATTGGCGAGGCTTAACAATCTCCTTGCGACGGGTCTTTTCATAAATTGAAGCCGGATCAACTTCGTAGTATCTAGCTATTTTGTCTACAACATCAGATACAGCTAAAGTTTTTCTTGGTCGAGTGCTATTTTTTATTATTACTTTAACCTCTTCCAGTGATAATGGTCGGCCAAGTAGTTGTGATTGGCACATAATGGTATTTAAAGCTCCCTCCAACTCACGAATGTTACCCTCAATGGTCTGAGCTAGGTGGTCGATTACCTCATCGATCAAAGTGATTCCGTTTTGAGCCGCCTTAGCCCGTAGAATCGCTCCTCTTGATTCTAGGTCGGGAGCCGGTATATCGACGATCATACCTTGGGCAAAACGTGACTGTAGTCTTTCTTCCAGCCCTGACAATAAAGCCGGATGAATATCACTAGAAAAAACTATCTGCTTATTATTATCATGAAGAGCGTTAAATAAATGGAATAATTCTTCCTGAGTTTTTTCTTTATTGGCCAAAAATTGTACGTCATCCATGATGAGGACATCGTATTGTCGGTATTTGTCCTTAAAATTATTGGCGGTACCGTTTTGGAGGCTGTTGAAATAATCAACAGTAAATCTTTCACTGGTCACGTAAAAAACCTTTTTTCCAGCCCTTTTTAGATGATTACCAACCGCTTGAATAAGGTGGGTTTTACCATGTCCAGTCTTGCCGTAAATAAATAGTGGATTATAAGAAATGCCCGGTTTTTCACTAACGGTTTTGGCAGCGGCGTGAGCTAAGGCGTTAAAAGGACCAACTACAAAGGTGTTAAATATGTATTTAGGGTTAAGATTGTCGCTTTTATTTATGTAATATTCTTCAAGTGGCAAAGCAGCGTTGACGGTCAATGATTTTGAAGATTCTTTACGTTTGTCACTTCTTTGTACGACGGTGTATTCAATACTACGGACGTGTGGCGTAAGGTCACGCAGAATCTTCAAAATCATTGACTGAAACTTGTCAGCCACCCAGTCTCTAACAAAGACACTCGGCACACCTAGAGTGATGGTGCCGTCTTCCAAAGAAACAATATGAGTGTCTCGGAACCAAGTTTTAAAGTTGGCTGGAGTGATAGATAGCTCGATGGTGACCAAAGCGTCATCCCACAATTTTTTAACATCAATTTGTTCGGTGTGAACAATCGTGTTGGTTGTGGGATGAGAGATAGGATTCATAACAAGCAAACAAACTTAATAGAATGCATTATACCTGTCTCACAAAAACTGTAAACTTTTTCGATTTATTTGTTGCAATTGAATGTGATTTTTTTTGCAACTATAAACATCTGTGTATAACCTGTGTATAATTTTTAACCCCCCCTACTTTATAGACGATCTGTTTTTGATTTTAGTATTTGATTGGCTGAAGGCTAAGATTAGTCTTGTGTATTTTAAATTATCGTGTATAGTTGGGCGGTAATAAATACCACTTACTGTATATGTCAAAACGAACCTATCAACCAAGTAAGCGAAAACGAGCCACCACTCATGGTTTTTTGGTGCGTTCAGCTACTAAGGCTGGATCAGCCATCCTAAGAGCCCGCCGTCGAAAGGGTCGAGCTCAGTTGACTGTTAAAAAGAGTGTCTAAAGGACACTTTTTTGGAGTATACTGCTTAGTATATGTTGCCAAAGAAAAAACGATTAAACCGAAGTGAGTTTAATCGTTTTTTCGTAGTCGGCCGAAGATACAATACGCCCCATTTTCAACTTATTTTTACTTCCCATGGTTCATTTCACGGGGCGGTGGTAGTTGGTAAAAAGGTTTACAAAAAGGCGGTTTTGCGCAATCGGTTACGTCGGCAAGTGTATGCCGTTTTGTATCGGTCGCAGGGTATTTTACCACTCGGGGTTTATATTATCATCGCTAGAGGTAGTGCTAGTACCCTATCTGGTAAGGAGGTGATTTTAGAAGTGCAGAAACTTTTGAAAACTGTTTCTTAGTTTCGACACCAGCTTCATTTCAGGTTAGAATGGCTCGGTATTAGATAGATTTGGCGATTCTTATGTTTGGTTTTATTTGGCACACTATTTTCTTTGACCCAGTTTACAATGGCTTGGTTTTTTTTATTGATGTTATTCCCGGGGGTGATGTTGGTCTAGCTATTATCTGTATTACCATCTTAGTCAAGACAATTTTGTTGCCGTTATCAATAAAAGCCACTAAAACTCAGGTGGTAATAAAAGAAATTGAACCCAAATTAAAGGCTCTTAAAGAAAAGATTACCGATCGGCAGGAGCAAGCCAGAGCTATGATGGATTTATATAAGGAGGCCGGTATCAATCCGTTTGCTAGTATTTTATTGATGTTTTTGCAGATTCCAATTTTGATTGGTCTGTATTTTGCTGTATCAAAAGGGGGTGGGGTACCGTTGCCGGATATTAACACGACTTTGTTGTATTCTTTTGTGCCTAATCCGGAGGTGGTAAATATGATCTTTCTGGGCGTTCAAGATATTACCGCCAAAAGTTTACCAATCGCTTTAGTGGCTGGGGTGGCCCAGTTTGTGCAGGCCTCGATGACAATTCCTAAACCAGCGCCAAGAGTTGAGGGTGAAACTCCTAGTATGAAAGAAGAGTTCACCAGAAACATGCAGATGCAAATGCGCTACGTGATGCCATTGTTAATTTTCTTTATTGCTTACACACTTTCAGCTGCAATTGCTATTTATTTTACTGTCAGTGCTTTGATGGCCATTGGTCAGGAGTACGTGGTTAAACGATATCGTTAGTTTCCTTGAGCCGGTGGTAAGGTGCAGTCAATACTAAAGGCGTTTATCTTAACTGTGCCCTCCTTCTCTTCACAACTAGCTATTGCTTCTGAACAACCAAAGATACACCACATGGTTTCGACGATCGGTAGGTTGGCGGCGTTTTCGGCGACTATTTCGTGAGCAGTTGAGAGGCAGGTAGGGTTGGGGTTATTGCAGGCCGGTGGTATATCTTCCCTTACGCTACCAACAGACCAAATACCGCCACAACTTTCACATTGTACTTTAGTTACGCTATTAATGGTCATATTGGTGTTTACCATACCAGCTGAGGTAACCGGAGTTTGATTGGCGTAGGGATCATTAAGGATATTTTCAATAACCTCATCCGGCAACGCCGCCGCATTCCCCTGACCATCACTATGTTGATAAGCCAAGTTTCTCACTCCACCACAGTTACTAGAGTCTATCTCATTCCAGGGACCAAATTTAGTATCATCAACCAATACTTTCATTAGAGTATCGATTAGAGTCCAAGCGGCTAGAATAATGATTAGACCGATAATAGCGTTCATGAAGTAACCTTTGGCTTTTTCATAAGCTGATTGATTACCACCAGAGACTACTAGACCAAAGCCAGCGTAGGCTAATACTAAGATAATAAGTAGTGATGAGATAGCGACTATCCAGTCTATGACTTTGTTTAATAGAGTGATTAAACTACAGATAGTACAGTCAGGACCAGTACAGGTGACGAGACCGCTGTCAGCTAAAGTGATGGTGGGTAGAAGGAAGAGAGTGAGGATGAGGAGGGGTTTGGGCAT